>JAAYRG010000085.1 GCA_012518885.1 Clostridiales bacterium
TAAAATTCTTCAAAATCTTTATATTCTTTCATACCTGAACATGAATCAAATCCACCCAAACTAAAGGCTGCTGACGTGTTAGCATTCCTTAAACATACTTCTAGTGGAAACTTTCTATATAGAGAATATAGCATACCAGCAGCAAAGGCATCTCCTGCTCCTACGCTTCCTTTAATGTATCCTGGCGGAAGTTTAAGTGATGGCACGTGATACAAATCACCCTTGGCTGTCATAGCCCATCCACCTTCTGGGGCATGGATAACTAACAAGTCATTAAGTCCTTTATCAAATATTACTTTGGATATCTTAAGTAGATTTTCTTCACTTATCTTTCCATCAGAACCATAAGGGCTAATGTCTGCCGTTTTTCCAGCCTCAATTTCATTAATTATTAAATAGTTACAGTAAGGAAGGCTTGCATGTACAACTTTTGTGAAACGGTCATCATCTACACTTACTAAGTCCATTGATGTTTTAATTCCCTTTTCTTGAACCTTAGCAAGGGTACGCGCCATTACAGTACCATATTCATCATCCTCTTTATCAAAGGCATCTAACATAAGGGCATAACCAATGTGAAATATATCTGTATCCAAAGAGTCAAAGTCAATATCTTCATATGAATAAACTCTAGTTGCACCATTTAAAGAAAAGAAAGTTCTTTCTTTTGTAGATTTTAGGACAAATGCATCTGTAAATGAAGTTGATTCATTATCGTATTGTTTGATTCCGTAGTAATTAATATTATTTTCTTTTAGAACTTTAATTAAATAATCTCCGTTATCATCCTTGCCCACTCCGCCATAGGCATAAAGTGATATATTAGGATCCATTTTACGCAAATTTATTATAGTGTTCATTACACAACCACCAAAGGTCTTAGTAACTTCTAGAATAGGACTTAGCATTCCCTTTTCTGGTAGTTCCTCTATTAGCTTATAGTAGTCTGTGTACATGGAACCCGCAACTGCTATCCCCTTATTAATTGCTCTCACCTCTTGGCCTTGGATATTCATTACATAGGTAGAATTCTGGCTCTACATCTTCTTCTATTGTTGGAAATCTTCCAACCTTTTCAAAGAAACGGTTATCACTTGCATCGTCATTAACCTGGGATACTTCGCCAACTATAACAGTTCCAGTTCCTTCTTCACCCCAAAAGCTATGATACTGACCAGTATGTAGGGTTATAGACTCACCAGGCATAAGCCTTACTATACCTCCAGCAGGAACCTCATATTCTCTTCCATCACTATTAACAATAACAGGTGTGTCTAGTAACTCACTTCCGTCTTCATTTGAATTATAAAGACGAATCATTAAATTTCCTCCACCTCGATTAATAATATCCTCCATCTTATGCCAGTGGAAGTGGTATGGAGTAACTTGGCCTTCTCCTACAATCATGATTTTTTCTGCATAGGTTTTGGTGTATTTATCATTCTTTGGGTTACCATTACGAATTGTAAAAAGTACCAAGCCCTTATTCTTAAAATCTCCAAAGCCATAATCTGTAATGTCCCAACCTAAGTTATTGTCCCTTATTTCATCATATTCAGAACCTTTAGTTTCCCAATCTTTTGGTGACCAATACGCAAAAGGTGGTAATTTAAACTTGTTCTCATTTAATAGGTTGATTGACTCTTTAATAATGTTATTAATCTCAGATCTTTTCATAGTGTACATCCCTTCTTTTTTTATGCTGCTCTTCTAATGCCTTTAATATAATCAATATATACAGCCAGTAGGATAACTAACCCCTTAACTACATATTTCCAGAATGAGTTAACATTAAGGAGGTTAAGTCCGTTGTTTAGGATACCAATAATTAGGGCACCAATTATGGTTCCTCCTATAGTACCAGAACCACCAGCCATACTAGTTCCTCCTACAACAACTGCTGCAATTGCATCCATTTCTGCGCCTTCCCCAGAGGTTGGCTGACCTGAATACATACGGGAGGCAAGTACAATTCCTGACAAGCCTGCCATAAGTCCAGAATAAACATGAACAAGGAACTTAACCCTTGCTACATTAATACCAGAAAATCTTGCTGCCTCAGCGTTACCGCCAACTGCATATATATATCTTCCTAGTTTTGTTGTATTTAGGATAAAAATACTTATTATTAATATAATTACCAAAATAATTACAGGAGTAGGTATTGCCCCTATATACCCAGCGCCAAGAAACTGCCATTCTTTAGTTACAACCCTTACAGGGGACCCACCTGTATAAACATAAGCAAGGCCTCTTGCAATGTTCATTGTTGCAAGGGTAACAATAAATGCTGGAATTGTTGTTTTTGCTATGAATAACCCATTGAATATACCTATTACTATCCCTACTAAAAGTCCAAGTAACAAGGCTACAAATAAGGGGAGATTATATCTGGATACACCACCCGCTGCTATACAGCCTGATAATGCAATAATTGAACCTACCGATAGGTCTATACCACCAAGAATAATTACCATTGTCATAGCACATGCAATATAAAGGTTAGTTGAAATCTGCCTTAGTACATTGAAAATATTCTTTTGAGTTAAGAAAGTTGACTTTGTGACAGGATTGAGTGCAATAATGGCACACAGAATAAGCAAGGCTGCAATAATTCCTATGTTGTCTTTAAACCAATTAATAACACCTTTATGTAAATATGTCTTGAATTTTACTCTACTGTTATTCATTAATATACCCCTATCCTTTCTTATTATATTTGACTTGCCTACTAGCCATATAAGTTAAAGCTTATTAATTAGCTGCTAATTTCATTATTTTCTCCTGGGTTACCTCTGTGTGGTCTAAACAACCTGTAATCTTACCATCTGCCATAACATAGATTCTATCGCTCATGTTTATAACTTCTGGCATCTCAGAAGATATCATTATAATAGATACTCCGGAATTAGATAGCTCATTAATGATTTCATAAATCTCAGATTTAGCTCCAACGTCAACCCCTCTAGTAGGTTCGTCTAAAATAAGAATTTTTGGTTCTGTAGCAAGCCATCTTCCAATCATAACCTTTTGTTGGTTTCCTCCAGATAACTTACCAATAGCTTGTTCCTGAGATGGTGTCTTAGTAGACATCATCTCGATATACTTTTGAGTAATGACCTCTTCCTTTTGTCTGTCAAACCTAAGTCCCCTTATAAATTGGCCAAGAACTTCGATTGTTGTATTAAATCGGACGCTTCTTACGTGATAAAGGCCTTCCTTTTTTCTGTCTTCTGGTACCAAGCCAATACCATATTTAAGGGCATCATTAGGACTCTTGATATCTACCTTTTGTCCGTCTATATAAATCTCTCCAGTATAGTCCCTATTAAGACCAAAGATACACTTCATAAGTTCACTTCTTCCCGAACCTACGAGTCCTGCAAAACCAATGATTTCACCTTTTTTCAAGTTAAAGGATGCCCCCTTAACTAACTTGCCATCATTTATATCTTTACACTCTAATATTACATCATCGTGACTTTTGTATGTCCTAATGTAGTAGTTTTCAAGCTCTCTACCTACCATCATAGATATTAGTTCATCTTTACTTGTTGCTTCTACTTCCTTAGTTCCTATATATAAACCATCCCTCATTACAGAAACTCGGTCGCATATTTCTTTTAGTTCGTTCATCTTATGTGAAATATAAATAATTCCTACACCACTAGCTGCTA
>JAAYRG010000010.1 GCA_012518885.1 Clostridiales bacterium
AAAGCATTATAATCATATCCATAGAAGGGTTTATCAGAATTACCAAATCCTCTTGTATCAATTCCTATGCAACGATAACCTAATTCAGGTAAAACATTGAACTGATACTCAAACAACTTGTGACTTCCAGGCCATCCATGTAAGAATACTATTGTTTCTTTACATTCTGGATTTAAATCCTCAACATAAATATTTACATCATCTTTTACACAAATATAATAACCCATATCTTGCTCCTTATGGAATCATATAGATTATTGTATTCATTGTAATCATTTAATTTGACAATTAGGCATAAAAAAGTTCCCCTAATATTAAATAGTCCTAAATAACGACTCTTTAAAATCAGGAGAACTACTATTTTGAACCTAGGAGAAAATATCTTCAAGCTCTTGCCTAGTCAGGCTATTAACAAATATTTCTTTAGAATGGATAACAGCATCGGAAAGGTCCTTCTTCTTTTGCTGGAGCTTAAATATCTTTTCTTCAATTGTCCCTTTTGTAATCATTTTCATGACATGGACTGTCTTTTCTTGTCCCATCCTATGGGCCCTATCAGTAGCTTGGTCTTCTACTGCTGGATTCCACCATGGATCAAAGTGGATTACCGTATCTGCACCAGTTAAGTTTAGGCCGGTACCACCAGCTTTAAGGGATATTAAGAATACATCTCCTTCGCCCTCATTAAAACGTTTTACATTGTCTGTTCTTTCTTTAGCCTTGGTACTTCCATCTAAATAGAAGTAGGAAATATTAGCCTCATCTAAACTATCCTTTATAATTGATAGCATTGATGTAAACTGAGAGAAAAGTAGTATCCTATGTCCATTAGCTAGGGCTTCCTCTAGTATATCCATAAGCATCATTAATTTACCACTGCCGCCTTCATAGTTATCAAGGAAGGTTGCAGGATGACAGCAAATTTGTCTAAGCCTAGTTAGGGCAGATAAGATCATAATCTTACTTCTCTCAAATCCCTTGCTTTCAATTTCTTGGTCAATTTCACTCTTAATACTTGCTAGATAAGACAAGTAGACCTTTCTTTGTTCTTCTGTCATATCTGAGACTTTCTTCTCTTCTATCTTATCTGGTAACTCTGTTAATACATCCTTCTTCATACGCCTTAGAATAAAGGGGGCTGTTCGCCTATTTAACTCTTCAAGGGCTTCCTTATCACCCCTTAATATCGGTTTTTCAATTTCTTTTGTAAACTTACTATGACTTGATAAGTAGTTTGGCATAATAAAGTCAAAGATTGACCATAGTTCTGTTAACGAGTTTTCTATTGGTGTACCAGTTATAGCAAAGCGGTGTTTTGCCTTTATAAGCTTTACAGATTTTGAATTAAGGGAATTTGGATTCTTAATATTCTGTGCCTCATCAATAAATATTGTATTAAAGTCAATATCCTGATATAAATGAATATCCCTTCTAATTAGTGGATAGGATGTAATCCAAACATCAGTACTCAAATCGTTATTAATAATAGATTCTCTCTCTTCAGGTGTACCAATAATTATTGTGGATGTTAAATCTGGTGCAAAAGTTTCTAATTCATCTTGCCAGTTGTAGACTAGAGAAGATGGACAAACAACTAAAAACTTAGCACTTTTATCTAAGTCCTTTATAGACTTAATATATACAATAGATTGAAGGGTCTTACCAAGTCCCATATCATCTGCAAGGATTCCTCCAAGATTATAATCTGCCAGGGTACGGAGCCACTTATAGCCCGTAATTTGGTAATTACGTAATCTTGCATTAATATCCTTAGGTATAGAATAATCCCTTACTTGTGGATTTAAAATGGTATTAACAAGTTCAGTAAAGTCTTGATTTTTTCTTAGATTAATTCCATTACCTTCAAAGGCATGTTCTAAGTAAAGAGCCTGGCTATTAGGTAGTTTTATAACTTCATCATCAAGGTCATCATATGAAACATTAAGATTAGATAAAACATTCCATACTTCCTTGAAAACATTGTCTTCCAAGTTAATAAAACTATTATCATCAAGCCTATAGTACTTTTTCTTTACCTGATAGGCCCTATATATTTCTTTTAATTCTTCTTTTGGAATGCCTTCAAATTCAAGGTCTAGTTCAAGTAGGTTTAAATCACTAGATAGACTAACCCCAGCACTAACACTTGAAGGAGTACTTATTCGCATATTTTTAAATGCATCTGTATAAAACACCTGACACTTTTTAGCAAGTTCATGAACATGGTCTGATAAGAAACTATATATCTTATCGTTGTTATCAAGAACATATCTAGACTCATCAGGCTGAAAGCCATAGCTTTCTAATAGCTCTATATAAGAATCTTCTTCTAGGGCTTGTCTTAGAATAATATATTCATCATTAGGTGGAAGTAAAAAGGAATTAAACTCAATATCCCCGTATTTAAAATTAAGTTTAGCAACTACCTTTGACCTTACTAAATCTAAATAAACTATTGGTTCAAGGTCATCTGTAATAAACCTATCCTTTATTTCATCAGGTATTGCAATTTTAAATGTTTCGTTAATTACTGGTAGGATTAATTCTAAAAACTTATCCCTATTAGCTTCCTTAAAATATAAGGGATTCTTAGAGTCTCCTAAGTGGTTATAAAAGGGTGCGTAATTCCTAATAAACCTTTTATTTGGATGGTATATAACATGGTCCATATATAATAGTTCCCCAGTCTGCATAAGGGGAATTACATTATGGGCCCCACTATAGTCCATCCTTATGGCATCATCTTCAATAGAAATTAAGTATTCTATATCTGGATTTTGCTCAATATAAGTTACATCTTCATAAGTATTTCCATACATTTCTAATGTGAATGTATCTTCTCCTACTATGTTTAGGAACCTAAGTAGTAAATGAGGCGATAAAATCACCTGATCCTTATTAAAAATATCATTATGAAACTTTACATTGGATACTTTTTGGATTTCATATATCTGAGTTAGAAAGTTAATAATCTTCCTACTCTTTTTATCAAACTTACTAATACCAGGTATAAACTTGAAATTTTTACCTAGGGTAATAGTCTTCTCATCATAATAATCATTAATAAATTTCTTAATTGACTGGACCTTATATAGTTGGCTGCTGCCTACACGAAATGTTGCATAAGCATACCTATTGCTATCATCTAATAGTTCTGGTACGGTAAGGGTAACCTCTATAGTAAAGGTCTCACCCTTTGGTAAAACTAAGCTTCTATTTGAAAAATACTCGATTATTTGAAATACTGCCTTATCTTCAGGATTATCAGGTTCTTCCATTAAGGTTTTTTCTTGATAATTAAGAACAAAGAACAAGGCAGTTACGACATGTCTACAGGCTCCCTTTTTCTCTAAATGTTCAGCACAATTACAATAATGGTCAAACTTACCATCTTCAAGGGTTTGTATAACAACCTGAAACTTAAAGTTATCTTTTACAATTATCCTGTATTGTTTCTTCCCCTTAGACCATGTAGCATTTACGACTTTGTTATCTTTAAAATCTTTAAGGCCTTGAGAATAAACCAAATCACTACTGGCTAAATTTCTTATTCCTAATCTAGATAGTTGTAACATATAAAACTCCTTTGTAGCTATCCTATGGTTGATGAATTGGTATCATTCTATTATACCATAGGATTAAGGACAATTCATCCTTTTGTTACTAATTGCTAGGAAATTATAAGATTTTTATACTATTTCTCTATTAATTTCAATTATTTCTCCTTCAGTATTAGCTTCTATATAATTAATAATCTTATCAATTATGCTATCAATGTGTTTACTGTTGTTAGAAACAATTGCTATTCCAAGACCTATTGTTTGATGGACGTCCTGATTCTCAACCTCCGATATGGAAACATTAAAATTGTTCTTAATCTTAGAACAAAGACTCTTAACTATAGTCCTCTTCTCCTTTAGGGAATGGGCAAAAGGAATATATATCTTTACTTTAACTATGCCTACAATCATTTTATCCCCTCTCTAATATAATCTTCTTATAATATCTTTTGTCTATTTTACTGCTTAGTAGCTCTAATTAATTTCATTTAACCATAGGGAAATAACTTTATCAATACAGAAATCAAGGTCAATTTTTTCTACTGTTTCTGTAGTTAAAATTGGTACTTCCTTTATTATTTCATCATTTACATAATATATGGCCTTACCTATTATAGTGTTTTTATCTACTGGGGCTTCTAGTTGTTTGGGTGTATAGTAGCATATTTTTATGTAATCATTATCACTTATTAGGACTGGGATTTCAGCCCAATAATCTAAGCCAACCACTCTTTCTTTACCATCTTCAACATAGATTGGGCCAAAGGTATGTGGATAAAAGATATCCTTTTTAGAGAAGTTTTTCACACCATAATCCATTAAGTTAGATGTATCTTTCCATTTAAGGTTTTTATTGGGTGGCCAACCAGACCCTAATACTGAAGATACATATGTAGCGTCATTACGCCTTACAGCCCCAACAAAGCAATACCCCGCCTTATTAGTAAAGCCTGTTTTTACTCCTATAGCTCCGTCATACATATATAAGAATTTATCCTTATTACTTACCATAAAGGACCTGTTCTTGGTTAATTCCTTAAATGACCAGTTAGCTGCATTTGTTATAGTTATAAAATCAGGGTTTTTAATCGCATAACTGCCAATTTTAGCTATTTCTACAGCTGTAGTATGGTGTCCCTGGGCATCTAGACCATTAGGGGTAACAAAATTGGTGTTTTCACACCCTAGCTCCCTGGCCTTTTCATTCATTATGGCAGCAAAGCCTTCTACAGTCCCCCCTATATGTTCAGCTATTGCAACAGCTACATCATTATGGGACTCAAGCATCAAAGCATATAGCATATCAAGCATATAATACTGTTCGCCCTCCCTAATCCCTAATTGAACATCAGGCATTGTGGATGCATACTTTGATACTGTAACAATTTCATCTGGTTTACTATTTTCTAAAGCTATAATACAGGTCATTATCTTTGTAGTACTTGCCATAGCCTTTATACTATACCCATCCTTTTCGTATAAAACCCTTCCACTATCCCCATCTATTAGGGCAGCAGAAAGGGCATGTAAGTTTACCTTCTCCTGATTTTTTTCTCCTGGCTCATTAATGATATTCAGATTTGAATCAAGAATTAGGCTGTATTCATTCTCTCTAGTTAAAGGGTCAGCTATACTATATTGCTGATTTTCATATATTAATATTTCATCTAATTCACAATAATAATGCCAAGAGAAGAATGTTAGTATTAAACATGTTATTAGACCAAGTAAGACCTTCCTATTCAATATATATCACATCCTCTACTACCTATATTAAAGTTTATAGAAAAAACCATAATTTATACATGATTATTTTCCTGTAATTCACTTTAAAATAGGTTACCCTAGCTTGGCGGCATAAAGCAGACACATTAACAAGCTAGGGTAATACTTGTGACCTTAATACCAGTTCTCTAAATAATTTATTTAATAGTCCTATCTCCTTCCCTTAAGGCTACAGAAAGCATTAATTTAAGCCGGTTTTCCTGGTTTACATTAGATAGGCCAGGGTCATAGTCAATGGCTGCAATATTAGCCTCTGGAAACCTTTCTTTAACAGCCTTAAACATTCCCCTTCCAGTAATATGGTTAGGTAAACAGGCTAGGGGTTGAACACATAGAATATTGTTTACTCCTTGTTTTAGATAATCAACCATTTCTGCTGTTATTAACCAGCCTTCCCCAGTATGATTACCAAGGGAAAGTAAGTCCGATACTGTATCTGCAAGTTCACTAATATGGGTAGGTGGCCTAAATCTTTTACTTTTCTTAAGTCCTTCTACCATTGTCCTTCTGTAATAGTCAAGGCCCCTTATTGAAAGCTTGGCCGCATTATTCCTTAATAAGCTACCATTTAGATACTTGTATTTGAAATCAGAATTATATAGGGAGTAGTATATAAAATCTATTAAGTCTGGGGTTACTACCTCAGCCCCCCAATCTTCTATAGTCCTAATTATACTATCATTGGCCATTGGATGGTATTTGGCTAAAATTTCTCCTACTATTGCAACTTTGGGCTTTTCAATATTTTCTACATCAAGGTTATCAAAATCACTTATAATATTCCTTATAGACCTATCAAACAAGTCTTTATTACCTCTTTGTAGGATTATCTTAGCCCTTTCATTCCATTTATCAAAAAGGGCCTTACTAGAACCTGCCACTTTTTCATAGGGCCTTGTCCTGTATAAGAGTTTCATTAGGAGGTCCCCATATATGACCGCCATTATAAGTCTACTTACTAATTTAGGTGTATAGACAAAACCTGGCTGCTTACCAAGGCCTACAACATTAAGAGATATAATCGGAACATGACCAAATCCAGATTGCTTTAGGGCTAACTTAAGGAAGGGTATATAGTTGGTTGCCCTACACCCACCACCAGTTTGGGTTAGAATTACGGAGGTTTTATTTACATCATATTTACCTGATTCTAGGGCGTTAATTAGCTGGCCAATTAAAAGGACACCTGGATAACAGACATCATTATTTACATACTTAAGTCCTACATCTATTGCATCTTTATCAATGGGAGGCAGGGTTTCAAACTTATATCCACAGGCCCTACCAGCTTCCTTAATCAGTTCAAAATGAATTGGAGCCATCTGGGGTATTAAGATGGTATCTGTTTTTTTCTTGTTTCTATCAAATATCTGATTGTTATAGCTAATATTATGCCTTTTAGCCCTATACCTATTCTTTTGCCTATCTCTTATTGCCGCCTTTAAAGACCTAATTCTTATCTTAGCTGCACCAAGATTTTTCCCTTCATCTATTTTAATAAGGGTGAATATTTTACCAGCACTTGCAAGGATTTCTTCAAGTTGGTCAGAAGTAATAGCATCTAGACCACATCCAAAGGAGTTAAGCTGTAGTAATTCTAAATTAGGCTCTTCTACTACCTTTTGGGCAGCCCGATAAATCCTAGAATTAAAGGTCCACTGGTCTACTACTCTAAGTTTACTCTTAAGACCTACGAGGTGTGATACAGAGTCTTCTGTTAAAACAGCAAAACCTAAGGAGTTAATTAGCTGTGGAATTCCGTGGTTTACTTCCTTGTCAAGGTGGTAGGGTTTTCCACACACTACAATACCCTTCTTATTATGCTTATTAAGATAATTAATTGTTTGCTCTCCTAGCCTCCTAATATCATTCTTAAAGGCTTCCTGTTCCTTTGCTGCCATAGATATAGCCACCTGCAAGTCTATCTTACTAATATTATAATGGGATAATTCTCCTACAAGCCTACTTGCTAGTTGGTCCTTATTATTTAGGTTTAAGAATGGCATTATAAGTGAAACCTTCTCTTGTTTAACTTCATCTATATTATTCTTTAGGACTTCTGAGTAGGATATAACAATTGGACAATTATAATGGTTATTTACATCCTTATATTCCTTAACTTCGTAGAAGACACATGGAAAGAAGATAGTTTTAACTCCTCTATTTATAAGGTCAAGAATATGACCATGGGCTAGCTTAGCTGGATAACATACTGATTCAGATGGTATGGTATCAAGGCCTGCTTCATAAAGTTGCTTCGATGATGGACTAGATAGTTCAACCCTAAAACCTAAACATGTAAAAAGGGTAAACCAAAAAGGATAGTTTTCATACATGCCTAGTACCCTAGGAATTCCTATAACACCTCTTTTAGCTCTTTCTATAGGTAGAGGCTTATAAGCAAAAATCCTCTTATACTTATAGTCATATAGGTTTGGTAGTCTATCCTTCTTATCTTGCTTAATGCCAAGGCCTAGCTCGCACCTATTACCAGATATAAATTTCCCCCCATCTGAGAAAATGTTTATGGTAAGAAGACACCTGTTAGTACAGCCCTTACACCTTTTAAATGACTTCTTAACAGTGAGACTTTCTATTTCATGGCTTTTAAGAAGGCTTGATTCCTTTTGGTCTTCATAGTACCTTTCCCTAGCTATGAGGCTTGCACCAAAGGCTCCCATAATACCAGATATCTCAGGTCTTACAACTTCCCTACCTGAAATAAGCTCAAATGCCCTAAGTATACCATCATTCAAAAAGGTCCCACCCTGTACTACTATTTTTTCTCCTAAATCTTCTTTCTCCCTTAGTTTAATAACCTTATATAGGGTGTTTTTTACTACTGAATAACAAAGGCCTGCTGAAATATCACTAGTAGTTGCTCCTTCCTTTTGGGCCTGTTTTACCTTTGAGTTCATAAAAACAGTACATTTAGAACCTAGGTCCACAGGTTCCCTTGCACCTATTGCAGCCTTAGCAAAATCAGATACAGTCATATTTAAGGAGGCTGCAAAGGATTCAATAAATGAGCCACAACCTGATGAACAGGCTTCATTAAGAAGAATACTTTCGATACAGCCATCCTTTATTCTCATACACTTCATATCTTGGCCGCCAATATCAATTATAAAATCTACTCCTGGTAAGAAAAAATCTGCTGCCCTATAATGACATACAGTTTCAATTTCTCCTACATCAATACCAAGGGCTGCCTTAATAAAGGCTTCACCATAACCTGTAACAGCACTATAAGCAATCTCTACTCCCTCAGGTAAGGCCTTATATATACTTCTTAGTTTTGGTATTAATTTAGCAAGAGGGTCCCCATGGTTGTTATCGTAATAAGAGTATAAGAGTTCCCCCTTACTACCAACAAGGGCTAACTTTATAGTTGTTGACCCTGCATCAATTCCAAGGAAGGCCTTGCCTCTATAGTCTTTTAAGGCAATTCTTTTTGCGAAAGACTTTTTATGTCTACTCACAAAGTCTTCATATTCTTCTTTGGTCCTAAATAAGGGAGCTAGCCTTTTAACATCCTTATCTTTGAAACTTGATATTTTCTCAATTTTGGCTAATAAGTCCCTTAAGTAAATAGGTTCACTTCTATCTGAATAAAGGGCAGCCCCTATTCCAGGAAAGAACTGAGAATTATCAGGGAAGATTACATCCTCATCTTTTAAGTCTAGGCTCTTTTTAAACCTCTTTCTTAGTTCAGATAGGAAATATAGGGGACCACCTAAAAAGGCAACCTTACCCCTAATAGGCCTCCCACAAGCAAGGCCTCCTATAGTTTGGTTGACTACAGCTTGAAACACAGAGGCAGCTATATCCTCCTTTTTTGCACCATCATTTAAGAGGGGCTGAATATCAGACTTTGCAAAAACTCCACACCTAGATGCTATGGGGTAGATTATGGTATGAGACTTTGCAAGTTCATTAAGCCCACTTGCATCTGTATCAAGGAGAGCGGCCATTTGGTCTATGAAGGCCCCAGTCCCACCAGCGCAAGACCCGTTCATCCTTTGGTCCATACCCCCCTTAAAATAAGTAATCTTAGCATCTTCTCCCCCAAGTTCAATAGCAACATCAGTTTCAGGAATAAGTTCCTCTATAGCCCTGCTGCAAGCGATGACTTCCTGGACAAAGGGTATATTTAGCCATTTAGAAACAGAAAGGCCGCCTGACCCTGTAATAGAAACCTTACAAGCTAGGTTGCCTAACTCTTCATAAGCACTTTTACTAATCTCAATCATGGTCTTTTTCAAGTCAGATAAATGCCTCTTGTATTCTGAGTAAATTATTTCGTTTTTATTATCAAGGACTACTAATTTAATAGTAGTAGAGCCAATATCAAAACCAAGTTTATAATACATAGTCATACTCCCATTTTTAGCTATTTATAAACTAAAATTATTACCTAATAAGTTTATACCTACTTATTATTGCCAAATATAAGGGGAATAATTCTATGTACTGGTCTATTGTGATTATTAATAATAGAAAAAGCCTTCCAAATTGGAAGGCTCATATCTTAATAGTGATATTATATTTTTTATTACATATGCCTAACCCTTTCAATTTGGTCTCTGCTAATATGGCAGTAACCAGTAGGGTTCTTCTCTAAATACTTTTGATGGTACTCCTCTGCAGAATAGAAGTTTTCTAATGGTTTAACTTCTATTGCGATAGGCTTATCATAGCGGGTTTGAAGTTCTTTAATTGAAGGCTCAATAACATCTATATCCTTCTCATCCACATAATAAATACCAGTTCTATACTGGATACCAATATCTCCTCCCTGCTTATTAACAGAAACAGGGTCTATAACTTCATAGTATAGTTCAAGTAACTTATCAAGAGAAAGAAGGTTATCATCATATACAACCTTTACAGTCTCTGCATGTCCTGTATTGTTATGGCAAACTTCTTCATAGGTTGGATTCTCAGTAGTTCCATTGGCATAACCAACCTCAGTAGCTACTACCCCCTTAATGGCATCAAAGTACATCTGGGTCCCCCAAAAACATCCACCTGCAAGGTATATTTCTTTATAATTTAACTGACTCACAATGATTTCCTCCTTAAAGTTATTAGACTAGATAATGGGTATTAAGTTAATCTCTTATGTATTCTACTACAAGCTTAGTCTTCCTTATTATAGCCAAAGCGCATGTAGTAAAACATATATTGCTGAACTATGCCTGCATATCCTTCATATTCATCCCAATCAAACTTATTATCATAAACTTCTTCAATACTCCTTTTAATCCAGACATCAACTGGTACCATTTCAAGATGATGCAAGCCAAAAAGAGAGATACAATTAGCAACCTTTGGACCAACACCCAATAGATTGTTAAGCTCTTTAAAGGCAACCCTCGGATCACTTTTCTTTAATAAATTTAAGTCAAGTTCCCCACTTGCAACAAGTCTAGCTGCATTTTGAACATACTTATCCCTATAGCCAAGCTTAGCCTCTCTTAGTTCTTCAAGGCTTACCATTGAAAGTGCCTTAGGACTTGGAAATGTATAATAGGTTCTTGAGCCACTTGCTTTTTCTTCTCCAAACATTCTAGAAATGGCCTCTATACTAGACATTATGGCAGGAATATTTTTATTTTGAGAAATAATAAAGCTAATTAGGATTTCAAAGGGGTCCTGCTGCAATATTCTTATACCCTTGCCAAAGCTTGCTGCATCCCTTAAAAACTCATCATCCCCGCTAATAAGTCTTTTGTATATATGTGAATAATCATAGTCCATATCAAAATAATTATGCCAAATCTCTTTATACTCATCTTCATCGCAAGATAGTTCTATTGTTTCATCATCTATTTGCTTAAGTTCTATATACCTATCAAAGGCAACAAGACTATATGTATCCTTATCTATCTCAAGCATCCTAAAGCACTGGCCTGAATCTGCTATCTGCTTTAGGTTAAAATTCTCTGATTTAATTATCATCATAAACCCTTTCTAATTATAATTTTTAAGCTGATTAAATTCTACTTTATATTTTCTTAAAAATCAATCTTCTAGAGTGGCAAATATTTTTACATATATGGTATAATTTAATAATGGACAATTAAAATATTAAGGAAAGAGGTTGTCTTTATGGAAAGAAAAATTAGGGTACCTACTTATCAAAAGATTGCTCTTGATATAGCATCTAAAATAGTAGAAGGCCAATATGTCATTGGTGATAAGATATATGCAAGGTCTAGCCTAGCTAGTCAGTATAAGGTCTCGGCTGAAACAGCAAGGAGGGCTATGAGTATTTTATCTGACCTTGGCATTGTAGAAACAATTAGGGGTAGCGGTGTTATTATAGCTTCTTATGAAAAAGCCTTGGAGTTTGTAAGAGAATTCAAGGATATGCAAACCTTAAATGGATTAATAATAGATATTAAAGAGAGTATTACTAAGCAAAAAAAGGAAGCGGAGAGCCTAGAGAATAAGATTTTAAAACTAACTGAAAACATATCTAGATTTCAGGCGGTTAATCCCTTTATTCCTTTTGAGGTTAAAATAACTAACCAAACTCCCTACTTAAACAAAAACACATCCGAGGTTAATTTTTGGCATCATACTACAGCTACAGTAATTGCGATAAAGCGCGGAAGTACAACCATTCTTTCACCTGGTCCCTATGCGGACTTCTTAGAAAATGACATCTTCTATTTCATAGGTGATGAAAATAGCTACAGGAGGGTTATAGACTTTTTATATCCTAATAAGGACTAACAATAGGGTTATACTTTTAGCCTAACATGAAAGATGTCTCATGTCATGGCCTAAGTATAGCCCTTATTTTTACTCTTTTCTTATCTAATTAATTTTTAAAACATTTAACAAATCTAAAAAATAATCTAAAAATATTTTGTTAAACCTTTTTACTATCTTGCCTATAAAGCAAAACTCACAAAAAATTGCAACAAACTAGAAATCTATAAGAAAATCTTTGTTAAATTATAACAAAATATTTTGTTAAACATAAAAACCCCTTCTTTGACAAAGTAACAACTTTGCTTTATTATATGGGTTGTCACTTTTCGAAAACGTTAGGAGGATTTCGTATTTAATGATAAAACTTGAAAATATATCAAAGAATTTTAAGAAAACCAAGGTCCTACACGATATTTCCTTTGAAATTAAAAAGGGAGACTTTGTGGTTTTAATTGGACCGAGTGGTTGTGGTAAAACGACCACTTTAAAAATGATTAACAAATTAATTAAACCAAGCTCAGGCAAGATAACAATTGAAGGTAAGGATATTTCTAAAATTGATCCTGTTAAGTTACGTAGAAAGATTGGCTATGTTATCCAGCAAACCGGCCTATTTCCACATATGACTGTTAAAGAAAATATTGAGCTAATTCCAAGACTTGAAAAAATGGATAGCAATGAAATTGATAAAAGAACGGAAGAATTAATAGAACTAGTTGGACTAGATTCAACATATTTAAACAGGTATCCCAATGAACTTAGTGGTGGGCAACAGCAAAGAGTTGGAGTTGCGAGGGCCTTTGCCTTAGACCCTGATATTATACTAATGGATGAGCCTTTTTCTGCCCTTGATCCTATAACCAGAACAATCTTACAAGATGAACTTATAAATTTGCAGGCTAAGGTTAATAAGACTATTGTTTTTGTAACCCATGATATTAAAGAGGCTATTAAACTAGCTGACAAGGTATGCCTTATGAACAAGGGCCTAATTGTCCAATATGACAGCCCAGAAAATATCTTAAAAAATCCTAAAGATGATTTTGTAACCGACTTTGTTGGTGATAATAGAATTTGGCAGTCGCCAGAGTTTATTAGGGCTAAGGATATTATGATAGATAAGCCAGTAACTTGTCCTATTGACTATACCATTAATGAAGCCCTACTTCTAATGGGGTCTGAAAAGGTAAATACTCTTATGGTTACTGACGCTATAACTAATAAGTTACATGGTGTTCTAAGAAAGAAGCATGTTCAAAGTGCAAAAAACAAAGAACTATCAATAAGGGATATATTAATTTCAGATTATGTATTTGCAAAACCTGATGACTCTATTGTTGATATTTTAA
>JAAYRG010000086.1 GCA_012518885.1 Clostridiales bacterium
AAAATGAAGTGTTAACATCAAAAATAAATGTTGGGAATCACGAGTATAATTACTGATTTTTTAAAGGAATACTTTCAGTATTATGCGCAACTAAATATTATAGATTATGACAAACTCGGCAACATTTACGATAATGCTGTAAGGTCTAATTATAGCCAATCTGAGTTTGGCACAATAGAACATATGACAAACTGGGCTAATCAGCTATAACCACTTAAGTAACAAGGGTACAAGGTATTATTAAAAAATAATATCTTGTTTGTTATTTATGAGTTTCTCATAATGCTTATATAAATATTATTGTGACAAACTCATAGCAATTGAATTAAATTAGTTTCGTATTATTCTAATTATGCCACTTAATTTAATAAATCAACAAATCTTAGCGGTTCAGACCTAAAAATCTGGGCCACTTTTTTTACTTCCCTTAAGATTTTAAGAGAATTTTTATAGGGATTAATGTAAAGTTATGGAATATATAGTATAGTATTAGTAATGGGATTTATATGAATTATATATAAGATGAGGGTAAGCGTCTAATAATAGATGTATTGTATAATTATAGGGATATCGATATGATATCCCTATAATAGTTTTTATTAAGCTTTACATGTTTTTTGAATAAGGTCATTCCAAGGCATCATTGAATCCAAGATTTTAGGATTTGTTGTGAGATTAGTTCCTGGCAATCTTGATAAGACAAAATCTAAATATTTATAGGGGTTTAGTCCATTGGCTTTTGCTGTTTCTACTAGTGAGTATACACATGCACTTGCATTGGCCCCTTCAGGGCTACCACAGAAAGTCCAATTTTTTCTACCTATGGTAAATGGTCTTATGCTGTTTTCTGCAATATTGTTGGAGATTACACAGTTTCCGTCTTCTAAATAGGTTTCCAATTTATCTTTATGATTCAGGGCATATTGAAGTGCCTTCCCAATACTAGATTTAGGAAGTACTTTTTGATTTGAACTTTCTACCCATGACCAAAAGGCCTCTAGAACTGGTTTTTCTTTTTCTAGACGCATCTTTTTCCTATCTTCTGGTGACAGGTTTTTAAATTTTTGTTCCCAGTCGAATAACTGGTTGCAGTATGCTATCCCTGTTGCAGGTAAGGTGGCTTCAGGACTTTCCATATCCTTTGGAAGAGCATCCTTGAAATATCTTCTGGCATGGGCCCAACATAGGCAATGGTGAATATCTTTCACTTTACCATAACCAGTATTCTCTAATTGATAAACCACTTTCGCTTTGTTCTCTGATCAGCTCTTGCCACTGGGCTTCATTTATCTCATGTTTCGATGTTTTCATAGTTGTCAAATCATCATCTCCCTACTGTTCTAATGTTGACAAAGTGTGTTGCCAACATTAGAACTACTTTGTAGAGATATTATCTCATGATTTTTGACACTTTTAAATCCATGAGATTATTGTACGCTTACAGATGAGGTGTGAAAATGACAAGTATAAGATAAAATAAGTTAATTAGAGATAGAATACCTGAGATAATAGAGAAAAGTGGTAAGCAAGTGATTGTTCAAAGAGTAGAAGGTGACCAATTATTAGAATTATTAAATAAAAGATTATTTGAAGAGTTAGTAGAATATAATGGGTCTGGAGAAATAGAAGAATTAGCAGATTTAGTTGAAGTAGTACAAGCTATATTAGAATATAAGGGTATTCCTTTAGCTGAATTTGATGACATAAGGGAAAGGAAAAAGATATCAAAGGGTGGATTTAAGGAAGGATTCTTATTACTGGAAGTTAAGGAATAGGAGTGAAAATGTGACTAAAGAAATAGTAACTACAGGTAAATTAGGTTCTTATGCTGAGGACTTATTCATGGAATTATTTATAGATGTATTTGGGCCGGAAAAATCGAAATATATATTTACTCAATATCCAAGCGTAGATATCTACGGGAATAGAAGATTTATAGATTTTGCTTTAGAAAGTGATAGCATTAAAATTGCCATAGAAATAGATGGAGAAACGTATCATAATCCAAATAAAGTATCAGAGAATAAGTATTATGATGACTTATTAAAACAAAATAGCTTAATCTATGATAATTGGAAGGTATATAGATGGGCTTACAATCAACTTAAAAACCAACCAGATAAAGTTAAAGATGAGATGGTTACTTTTTTAGGTGAGATGCCTATGTTCAAGCTGATTGAAGATTACTTGCCAAGTCAAAGGGGTAAAATTATAGAACTAAAGGATCATCAGCAAGATGCTATAGACAACTTAAATGAAATGCGAAAAGATGGAGATAGTATAGCTTATTATACCATGCTACAGGGGAGCGTGTCATAATAGTGACAGGGTGCATAAATGCTTTAGTATCAAGTGTTTGCAAATTTTACTTACAAGTATACCATATATTGCTTAGGAGAATTAGGAATAATTGTTTAAAAATATCCAATATTATTCCTTGCAATTTAATAATTTTAGTTTAATATTTACAATAAGGCTTAAAAATTATATTAGGAGGTATTAGAATGGGGTCAATTAGAGGAACAATCTCTGATAAAAATGGGAAAGCGATGAGTAAAGTTTCGGTCAAATTATTGAACGAAAATTTTGAAGAAATTATTTCCACAATAACAAATGAAGATGGGGAATATCACTTAAATACTGAAAATGGACATTATCCCTTTATGTTAGCTGTGAAAGATTATAAAGAAAAATATCTTGAGTTTTGGTGTCAAAATATTAACTTAAATAAAGACATAATTATTAATGGAAGTATAGATAAGTTAGAAGTCTATGGTTTGCATTGTTTCCGAATTTTGGGAGCATATCCTTCTTTGACAGTATATTTTAGACCAATGAGTTTAGAAAAGTATAACAAAGGAGAAGATGATATATCACCTAACATTACAAATGACTCCATTAAGGCATTTATCAACAGCGAAAATATTAAAATATTAAAGATAAATAAGATTAAAGAGTATCTAGGAGACACTTGTCTGACTGCTTACCTAATACAGGTTTCTTTGCCAGAAATTTTACTCAATAAGAATGAAAATTTATTAGATGTTCAAATATTTGATTTAGAAGGATTCTTTGGACAAGCATCAATCTTCTTTTAGATGGGATATTCTTCCACTATAAAAGCTGCTAGTACAAGAGGAATAGTTGCAAGGGCTGGAAGGTATGGTGGTACCTATGCTCATAATAAAAAAGAAGGTGAAAGGTTTGATTAAGATATTTTACTTTATTTCTCTTTTTAAGAATACTTAGATAGTCTATACTTATCTTGCAACTGGGGAACGTGTCATAATAGTGATGGGTGCAATAAATGTTTTAAAGTCAAGGGTTTCAGGAACTTTTACAGAAAAATTTTTGTGCATTGCTTACAGTAATTAGGATCTAATTGTTGTAAGCAG
>JAAYRG010000087.1 GCA_012518885.1 Clostridiales bacterium
GGTGCTACAGAAGGATTTAATAATAAAATAAAAGTACTAAAAAGGGTTTCATACGGTATAAAGAATTTTGACAGATTTAGAAATAGGATATTACATATATGTGGGTAATTCGAAAATTTTAAAAATAGGGTAGTTGTAACTGATTGGGGTGCAATGAACAATCGTGTTGAAGGATTTAAGGCAGGTTGTGACTTAGAGATGCCGACTAGCAATGGCATGTTTGATGATGAAGTCAAAAATGCGGTTGAGGAAGGTATGTTAAAGGAAGAAGACATTGATAGGTCAGTAGAACGAATTTTAAAACTTATATTTAAGTCAAGAAAAAACAAGAAGAAAAATGACAACTATGAAATTGAAGGACACCATCAACTTGCAAAGGAGATTGCCTTAGAGAGTGCAGTTCTATTAAAGAATGATAAAGAAATATTGCCCTTAAATAAGACTGAAAGGATTACATTATGTGGAGAGTTGGCGGATGCTATTCGTTATCAGGGGGCAGGGTCATCTCATATTAATCCTACAAAGTTATCAAGCTTGAAGGTATCAATGGAAGAAATAGGAGCTAGTATTTCTTACTATCCATCCTATGAGATAAATGGAGAAAAAAATGATGCTAAGTTACAAGCAGCCATAGAAGGGGCTAAACATGCAGATAAAGTAGTACTAGTTATTGGGCTTCCTGACTCTTTTGAATCAGAAGGATATGACAGGGAACATATGAGACTTCCAGAAAGTCATAATGAATTAGTAGAGAAGGTTGCAGAAGTAAATGACAATATTATTGTAGTTTTAATGACAGGTTCGCCAGTTGAAATGCCTTGGGTAAACAAAGTTAAGGCAATTTTAAATATGAATTTAGGAGGGCAAGCGGTAGGAGAAGCAGGGGCCGATATTCTATATGGTACAGTAAATCCTAGTGGAAAATTATCAGAATCATATCCAGTAACCTATCAGGATTGCTCGACCTCAAATATATTTGGGATAAATCCTAGACAGGCTATTTATAAAGAGAGTATATATGTTGGATATAGATATTACGAAAAAGCAGGTATAAAAGTACAATTCCCATTTGGCCATGGACTAAGTTATACGAGTTTTGCTTATTCAGACTTGCAACTTGACACTCAGGAAGTAGTATTTAATTTAGAAAACAATGATTCAATTATGAAGGTTAAGTGTAAGGTTAAGAACGTAGGTGAAGTAGCAGGTTCTGAAGTTGTACAGTTATATGTAGGGGATTCAACATCAGAGAATTTTAAAGCAAGAAAAGAATTGAAAGGGTTTTACAAAGTATATTTACTACCAGGAGAGGAAGAAGAAGTAACATTTACATTAGATAAAAGATCATTTGCTCATTATGACATTAAGAGTAAGGACTGGGAAGTATTGTCTGGTATTTATACTATTTATATTGGTTCATCTAGTGAAGATATCCGTTTGAAAGAGAGTTTAAATGTAAAGGGTACCGTATCATCTTTACCTTATGAAGATATTCCACATTGGTACATAAGTCCAAAAGGAAAACCAGGTAAGAAAGAGTTTGAACAAATTTATGGAGAAATAATAAAGCCATATCGAATGGAAGAGCCAGGCGAATATACCATGTTAAATACTATAAATGATATGAAGGATAATCCTATTATACAGCAGATAATGGAAGGGATGAAAACATCAATTATTCAAAGCAATGGAGGGGATGAAAATGACCCTAGTACAAAATTCACTTTAAGTATTGTATATAACACGCCTGTAATTCGCTTAGTTCAATCAAGTGCTGGTACAACTCCAAAAGAGTTAATGGAACTAGTGGTGGAATGTGCAAACGGTAATGATGAAGCATCTAGGAAGTTAATTGCTTTTATGACTGGTGGATTAAAGGATAGATAGATTTAATATCAAGGATTAAAATAAAGGGTTTCCAGTTAATTAGAAAATTCTGATTACTGGAAACCTTGTTTTATATTAGGTCGAATCTCCATGAATTATTCCGACTTAAAATAACAACTAAATATATAAAGATGATAGGATAAACATTTTATATTTTGTTAATTGAAATAAGTCATTTGTTGTCATATAATGGGA
>JAAYRG010000088.1 GCA_012518885.1 Clostridiales bacterium
AATTGATAACAAGCTACATGTAGGCTTTACTGTATACAGTGACTTTTCTCCCCATATAGGTATGATAAGGTCCTTCTCTAAGGGGAATAACTTTCCTACCCAGTATACATTTTTTGCTGGTGAAGACATACGTTACCACTTTATGTTCTTCTTTTTAGTGGCCAATCTAGAGTTCTTAGGATTAAGACTTGACTATGCCTTTAATATACCAAGTGTAATGGGCCTAATATCAACATATTTGCTCCTATATATCTTAGTAGTGAAGATAACAGATAAAAGAAGGGTTGGCTTTCTTGCTGGCCTTCTTTTTACCTTTAGAAGTTCACCAAGTTTCTTTTGCTACTTAGCTAAGAAGCTTAAAGAATCAAATATAATGGACTCTTTAATTAATAATACTGAGTTTATAGGATATACACCAAGGGAGAATTGGGGGCTTTGGAACTTAAATGTCTATGTGAATCAGAGGCATTTCCCCTTTTCTATTAGCCTCTTATTACTTGTAATTATCTTGTTTTTACCTAACCTTTATAAGATGTTTCAATCTTTTGATAAAGAGAGAAGGCCTAGTATTAAAAATATATTCTTTACAGGAGAGGGATGGCTTATTAGGGATTACAAACTAGCGGTTTTTGCTGGAATTATTGCAGGGTTAACTGCCTTTTGGAATGGGGCCTCCTTAATTGCCCTCTTATCCATCCTGTTCTTAATGGCTGTTATATCAAGTAACCGACTAGAGTATTTAGTTACTGCCCTTATTGCAACTGGGCTATCCCTTGTCCAGTCGGGGTTTTTTGTTAAGGGTTCTCCTGTATCTCCTAAGTTTTATTTTGGCTTTATTGTTGAAAACCCAAGTATATTAAATGTCTTGGTGTATATCTTTAAATTGTTAGGAGTCCTACCCTTATTGTTAATACTCGCCTTTGTTATTAAAAAGGGTGTGGATAGGTATATAATGTTTGCTTTTCTAGCTCCTAGTCTTATTACCTTTACCCTATCTTTAACACCAGATGTAACAGTCAACCACAAGTACCTCATGATATCTATTATGCTCCTTGGAATATATGCAGCAGACTTAATTTCAAAACTTATAGATAGAAAAGCTCTTATTTATAAGGGTCTAGCCTTGGTTTTGATTCTTCTTGTGACAAGCACAGGATTCTATGATTTTACAACCCTTATAAGTATTAACACGAGAAGTGTAAAACTAGATTTAAATAATGAAATAACCAAATGGATAGAAGAAAATGCAGATAGCCAGGATGTTTTTCTGACAGCCCCCTATGCCCTAAATCAAGTTGTACTTGCAGGTCCATCTCTATATCAAGGCTGGCCCTACTTTGCTTGGTCGGCTGGCTATGATACCCATGCTAGGGACAAGCAGGTTAGGTTAATGTATGAGGCGGATTCTCATAGAGAGTTAGAGGCCCTAGTAAGGGAAAATAACATACGATTCATTATAGTAGATAGGGAAAATAGGATATCTAATGATTATATTTTAAATGAAGATAATATAAGGCAGACTTTTCAATGTGTCTTTGAGATAGGTGAAGGGGAGTATAAGACTTCAATTTATGATACAAGTAAGCCTATAAAATAGAAGATAGAAGATGAAATTTTAACAAGATCAAAACTAAGTAAAACACATCAAAGAAATCCACAAATAAGAAACAAGATAAAAACAAAGAGAAACAACATAAAACCACAGAAAACTATTGACATGACCATGTCACAATGGTAGAATATCGGTAAGATATTGTAAATCAAATCAAAAACAAATAAAAACAACAAATAAGCACAATATTACATTTTAAATCAAGCCATTTATTACAGGAGGAAGAATATGTATTCTGAATTTGAAATCAAGAAACAAATTTGCGAAATAGGTAAAAGAATCTACAACAGAGGGATGGTTGCAGCTAACGACGGTAACATTTCTGTAAAACTAAATGATAATGAGTTCTTATGTACACCAACAGGAGTAAGTAAAGGTTTTATGACTCCAGAATATATCTGTAAGGTGGACAAGGATGGTAACCTAATCCATGCTAATGGTAATTTTAGACCTTCTTCAGAAATTAAGATGCATATGAGAGTTTACAAGGAAAGACCTGACGTTAAGGCTGTTGTTCACGCACATCCAATGTATGCTACAGCATTTGCAATAGCAGGAGTTCCTCTTACACAACCAATTATGCCAGAGGCAGTTATTACTTTAGGTTGCGTGCCAATTGCTGAATACGGAACACCATCTACTGATGAGATACCTGATGCAGTATCTAAGTATTTACCATATTTTGATGCAGTACTATTAGAAAACCATGGTGCACTTACATATGCAGATGACTTAATGGCTGCATACCACAAGATGGAATCAGTAGAATTCTATGCTCAGTTATTATACCTTTCAACTAATATTGGAGGACCACAAGAATTAAGTAGTTCTCAAGTTAACCGCCTATACGAAATCCGTAAACAAATGGGTATGACTGGTAAGCATCCAGCTAATCTTTGCCAAAACCTAAAAGATGGTAGTTTAAACTGTCATACAGTAGGAGGATGCATGGCTGGCAATAAGGAAGCAGAACCACTTTCAGATAAGGAAGTTTTAATATCTGAGATAACTAAGAAGGTAATAGAACATCTACAAGGTAAGTAATTATATAGGAAGCCGTGATGGCTTCTTATATATAAAGGAGGAGATAAAGTGGCTTATAGCAGTGAACAGATAAGAGAAATTGTGTTACAGGTTATCTCTAGCATACAGCAAGAGAAAAAGCCCACTTCAGATAAAGCTCTCTTAGGTGTTTTCGATGATATGTATGATGCAATTGCAGCAGCAAAAGAAGCACAAAAAGTAATGAGAGAATTACCAATGGATGTAAGAGAAAACATAATCAGCAACATTAGAAGAAAGACAAAAGAACATGCTGAAACTATGGCTCGTATGGGTGTTGAAGAAACTGGTATGGGTAATGTAGGGGATAAGATACTAAAACACCAGTTACTTGCTGAGAAGACTCCTGGAACAGAAGATATTATGACAAGTGTATGGTCAGGAGATAGGGGAATTACCCTAGTAGAAATGGGGCCTTTTGGTGTAATTGGTGCCTATACTCCATCTACTAATCCTAGTGAGACTGTCCTATGTAATAGCATTGGAATGTTAGCAGGTGGTAACACAGTAGTATTTAACCCACATCCAGGTGCAATTGGGGTTTCTAACTTTGCAGTTAATCTAGTTAATGAAGCCTCCTTAGAAGCTGGTGGACCAAACAATATTGCAACTTCAGTGTTTAGACCAACTGTAGAATCTGGAGATGTAATGTTACAACATAAGGATATTCATCTAATTTCTGCAACAGGAGGACCTGGTATAGTAACTAAGGTCTTATCATCTGGTAAACGTGGAATTGGTGCAGGAGCAGGTAATCCACCAGTTCTAGTTGATGATACTGCTGATATTAAGAAGGCAGCGCAAGATATTGTTAATGGGGCTACATTTGATAATAACTTGCCTTGTATTGCAGAAAAAGAAATTGTAGCAGTTGATAAAATTGTAGACGAACTAATTTACTACCTAGTAGAGAATGGTTGTTACATAGCAAGTAAGGAAGAACAAGAAAAACTGATCCAAACTGTTTTTGTTAACAAGAAGCTTAACAGGGATTGTGTAGGTAAAGATGCTAGAACAATCCTATCATTAATAGGAGTAGATGCTCCAGAAAATACTCGTTGTATTATATTTGAAGGAGAGAAAGAAAACCCATTAATTACAGAAGAGTTAATGATGCCAATACTAGGTATTGTAAGGGCAAAAGATATAGATGATGCTATAGCTAAGGCAGTTTGGTTAGAACATGGCAACCGTCATTCAGCCCACATGCATTCTAAGAATGTTGATAATATGACCCGTTTTGGTAAGGCAATTGATACAGCAATATTTGTAAAGAATGCACCATCTTATGCAGCACTAGGATTTGGTGGCGAAGGTTTTTGTACCTTTACTATAGCAAGTAGGACTGGAGAAGGCCTAACTTCTGCAAGAACATTTACTAAACAAAGACGCTGTGTTTTATCTGATAGTTTGTCTATAAGATAGTGTAGGAGCAATAGAACAAGGAGGCAAGTATGGACATTAATTCTATTAATATAGAAGAGATAGTAAAAAAAGTCTTAGATGGTATGCAAGATACATCTATGGCTGTTACTAAGACATCTAGTAAGAATGTGACTATTCCAAAAACAAGTAGGGTTGCAATGCTTACTGGTTTGGAACAGATAGAGTTAAAAGAATTTCCCATACCTGAAATTGGCGACGATGAACTTTTAGTTAAGGTTGAAGGTTGCGGAATATGTGGAACAGATGCTCATGAATATAAGAATGACCCATTTGGACTTATCCCAATAGTTCTAGGCCATGAAGGAACTGGTGAGATAGTTAAGATGGGTAAGAACATAACAAAGGATAGTGCAGGAAAACCCCTAAATGTAGGCGACAAGATTGTTACTAGTATGATATTTAGAGATGACCCAAACATCACAATGTTTGACCTTAACAAGCAAAACATTGGAGATGCTGATGTATATGGCCTACTTCCTGATGATAAGACCCACTTAAATGGTTGGTTTGCTGATTACATAGTAATTCGTAAGGACTCAAGTATATTCAATGTAAGTGAACTAGACCTAGATTCAAGAATCCTTATTGAGCCAGCCGCTGTTTTAATTCATGCAGTTGAAAGGGCTAAAACAACAGGAATACTTAAGTTTAATAGCAGGGTAGTAGTTCAAGGTTGTGGACCTATTGGTCTTTTATGTATAGCAGTTCTTAGAACCATGGGTATCGAGAACATAGTAGCTGTTGATGGTGTAGACAAGAGGCTTGAATTTGCTAAAGAGATGGGAGCAACAAGAAGTGTTAACTTTAAGAACTACAAGGATGTAAAAGACCTAGCTAATGCAGTAGCAGACAGGTTTGATGGACACTTAGCAGATTTTGCTTTCCAATGTACAGGTTCACCAGTAGCTCACTCAAACATTTATAAGTTCATCCGTAATGGGGGCGGCTTATGTGAGCTTGGCTTCTTCATAAATGGTGGAGATGCTACGATTAATCCACACTTTGACTTATGTGCAAAAGAAATCACCTTAGTAGGTTCTTGGACATATACTCTTAGAGATTATGCAACTACTTTTGATTTCCTAAAGAGGGCAAAAGGAATTGGACTTCCACTTGAAAGGTTAATTTCCCATAGATACTCCCTAGATGAAATTGACCAAGCATTTAAGACTAACCTAAAGATGGAAGGACTTAAGATAGCCATTATTAATGAGTAGATTAAGGAGCAAGATATATGGCACAAGCAGTTGGAATGATAGAGGTTTATGGTTTAGTAGCAGCGTTTGTTGCAGGTGATGCAGGTTGCAAGGCAGCAAATGTAGTAATTGAAGCTTTTGACCGTAATAAACCAGCAAATGCTGATAATCTTCCAGTTCCCCTTATAGTAATAGTTAAGTTTCGCGGAAATGTTGAAGATGTTAAAGCGGCAATAGAAGCTGCTGAAGTAGCAGCTAATAGAGTATCTGGTGTGATTTCAAAGTATGTAATAGCAAATCCATCAGAAGATACAGAGAAATTGTTAAAAATAAGCGGATTAGATGATTAATAAAATAGGAGGAGAAGTAAATGGCAAGAGAAGCATTAGGAATGATTGAAACTAGAGGGTTAGTAGCAGCAATAGAGGCAGCAGATGCAATGACAAAGGCAGCAGAAGTAACGTTAGTAGGAACAGAAAAAATTGGTTCAGGACTAGTAAGTGTTATGGTAAGAGGGGATGTAGGTGCTGTTAAGGCAGCTGTAGAAGCTGGGGCAGACCAAGCATCAAGACTTGGTGAATTAGTTGCTGTACACGTAATCCCAAGACCTCATGAAGATGTTGAAAAAATCCTACCTCAGATCTAACCCCTACTAAATATTAATAGAGGAGTTAATACATATGAAATCACTAGGTTTTATTGAAATCCCAACTGTAACAGCAGCTATAGAAGCACTAGATATAATGACCAAAACTGCAAATGTTGAGTTTGTTACATGGGAGAAAAAATTGGGTGGTAGACTTGTAACAGTTGTTGTTAGAGGTAGCGTAGAAGCAGTTACAGAGGCTGTTAATGTAGCAGCAAGTAGAGCCATGATAAAGCCATGTGTTCATGCTGTTATAGCCAATCCCCATGAAGAAATAATGAGAATAGTCAATGAGAGTGCTGAAAGATTAGGTGAAGGAATTAATGGCTGAAGAAACTAACAAGGAAGTAGCAGAAGTAGCAAAAGAAGAAGTAAAGACAGTGGCAAAAGCAACTAGTACAAAAACTAGCAAAACTAAGGTAACTACTAAAAAAGGATCAAATTCTAATAGCAAAACAAATCAAAAAGAGAATTTAAAGGAGGAAAAAAGAATGGCACAAGAAGCATTAGGTATGGTAGAAACTAGAGGATTAGTAGCATCAATAGAGGCAGCTGACGCTATGTTAAAGGCAGCTAATGTTACATTAGTAGGAAGAGAAAAAATTGGTTCAGGACTAGTAAGTGTTATGGTAAGAGGGGATGTAGGTGCTGTTAAGGCAGCTGTAGAGGCTGGAGCAAGTTCTGCATCAAGACTTGGTGAACTAGTTGCTACACACGTAATCCCAAGACCACATAATGATGTTGAGAAAATTTTACCTACACTTTAATAACAAGCTAATTAGATAAATCAAATGTCTCTTTATCCACTATATTGCCCCTTAATAGGGGCAATATAGCATCAAAAGTTACTTATGTAGTAGTGTTGTAGGGTATTATTCTCCCTATAAGGTTATAACTAGACAAATTATATTTACAAAAGTGGGTGAAATATTGAAAGAGCAAACTATAGAAATGGTTACTAAGCTTGTTGTAGAAGCTTTAGAAAAGATAGATGCTAAAAAGGCATCATCTAGTACTTTTACTATCCCAGTTGGAGTATCAGCAAGACATATCCATTTGACCCAGGAGCATGTAGAAGCCCTATTCGGAAAAGGCTACCAACTGACCAAAAAAGCAGAACTTATGGGTGGCCAATATGCTTGTAATGAAACTGCAACAATTGTAGGAGTAAAGCTAAGGGCCATTGAGAATGTTAGGATATTAGGACCTGCCCGTAAGCAGTCCCAGGTTGAGATATCTAAAACAGACTCATTTAAACTAGGAGTTAAGGCACCCCTTCGTGAATCTGGTGATATAGCAGGCTCAGCACCGATAGCTATTGTAGGTCCAAAGGGAGCTATTTATTTAGATGAAGGTTGTATAATTGCAAAAAGACATATACATATGTCTCCAGAAGATGCAAGAGTAGCAGGAGTTAAGAATGGAGATATAGTTTCTGTTGTAGCAGACAATGACAGAGGAACAGTATTTAATAATGTTACTGTTAGGGTAGATGAGAGTTTTACTTTAGAGATGCATATAGATACAGATGAAGGTAATGCTGCTAGCATATCAACAGGAGATACTGTTAGGTTAATTAAAAACAATTAGTAAGAAAGTTAATATCTTGTAAACTTAGACTTATATAAAAGATAAGGACTTTATAGATTTATCTTATCAAGATATATAATATATAGAATTGAACAGGTGAAAATATGATCGTAGGAAAAGTAGTAGGTAGTGTTGTATCAACAAGAAAAAGTGATAAGCTAATAGGTTCAAAATTCATGGTAATTGAACCCTTAAAGGGTATGGAAGATAGTGATGGAAGATTTGTCGCAGTAGATAATGTTGGTGCAGGAATAGGTGAATATGTACTAGTAGTTAAGGGTAGTGCTGCTAGGATAGGGTGTGATATGGAACATGCACCTGTAGATGCAGCTATTGTTGGAATAATTGATGACTGTAACGGACTGGAGTAAGTTAACATATGGACATAATGGAATTAAAGCAGATAATTAAAGATTGTGGTGTTGCAGGTGCTGGAGGTGCAGGCTTTCCTTCATATGCAAAATTAGATAGTAAGACTGATGAGATTATTCTAAATGGTGCAGAATGTGAACCCCTATTATCAGTTGACAAACAGCTACTTAAGAAATATCCATATGAAATTATCAGCACTTTTGACCTTGTAGCCAAGGTAGTAGGAGCTAAGAAGGCAATTATTTCAATTAAGTCCGAATATGTAGATACTATTGAAGCGGTTCAAGCTGAACTAGAATACTTTCCAAATGTATCTATTAAACTCCTTCAAAATGTTTATCCAACAGGAGATGAGCTAGTTCTTATATATGATACCTTAGGTAAGGTGGTAGCACCTGGGAGTTTCCCTATTGATATAGGTGTTGCAGTATTTAATGTAGAGACCATGTACAACATTTATAAGGCTATTAACTTTAGGGAAGGAGTTAGTAGGAAGTACTTAAGTATAGTTGGAGAAGTAGCAAATCCAATCACAATAGGTGTTCCTATTGGGATGACTGTAAAGGAAGTTGTAGATTTAGCAGGTGGTCAAACACTAGACGACCCAGCATATATTATGGGTGGGCCAATGACAGGCAAGATAGTAGGGCCTTATGAAGTAATAAAAAAGACATCTAATGCAGTACTGGTATTACCTAAAGACCATTACCTAGTAAGAAAGCAGCAGGCTAATATAGCCTATGAACTTAAAAAGGCAAGTTCAACTTGCTGTACATGTGAGATGTGTACTAATTTATGTCCGAGGAATCTTTTGGGCCATCCTATTACACCCCACACTTTTATGAGAAATGCTTCATCTGGCATTACATATAATACAGAACCATATATAAACACTTTATACTGCAGTTCCTGCGGAATTTGTGAAATGTATGCCTGTCCACAAAGTTTATCCCCTAGAAAGTTAATAAGTAAGTATAAAGATGAACTAAAGAAGAATGGTGTTCCTACACCCAAGATAGATTCTAAGAGAGTAGATGCTAATAGGGAGTACAGAAAAGTTCCTATGAAGCGTTTAATTTCTAGGTTAGATCTAGAACAATACAATATCAGTGCAGAGTTAGTAGATTTTATACCTGAAGTAAAAAGAACAAAAGTTGACCTTAATCAAAGCCTTGGAGTTAGTCCAAAACCAGTGGTTAATAAGGGTGATATAGTAGAACAAGGTCAAATGATTGGAAAGGCAGATGATGAAAAGTTATCTCTTCCAGTTCACTCTCCTATATCAGGTAAAGTATTAGAAGTAAATGATAAGTCTATAATGATTCAGTCGATTTAAGTTGAGAGGATGTACAGTTATGGGTAAGGCAATTGGATTAATAGAATATAAGACAGTATCCACTGGCGTAATGGTTGCAGATATTATGTTAAAGACAGCTAAGATTGAAATAATTTCTGCCCAAACAGTTTGTCCAGGCAAGTACATGGTTCTTTTTTCAGGTGAATTAGCAGCTATTAATGCTTGCATAGAACGAGCACGAAATGAATATAGCAACCATTTGATTGACTGTTTTGTAATAGGTAAACCTAGTAGTGGCATTTTCCCTGCCCTATATGGTACATCTGAAGTTAAGGAGTTAAGAGCCCTTGGAATTCTAGAAACCTTCTCTGTAGCCTCAATTATTGTAGCAGCAGATGAGGCAGCAAAGGCTTCAGATGTGGAACTGATTGAAATAAGACTTGCAAATGGAATGTGTGGGAAATCATACCTTATGCTAACAGGCGATGTAGCAGCTGTTGATGCAGCCATTGGTAGGGCAAAGAAATCAGCAAGCGATAATGGTATGTTCTTAGATAGTTCTATAATAGCAAATCCAGACAAGAATATTAGTAAATATATCTTGTGATTTGTCAATGAAACTTTATGAAAGAAGGTGTAATATGCTTCCAATTGAAAGAAGGAATAAAATAATTGAATTACTGCAAGAGGAAAAGAAGGTTGTTGTTACAAGCTTAAGTTCTCTTTTTGGTGTAACGGAAGAAACAATTAGACGTGACCTTGAAAAACTTGAGAAAGAAGGGATTGCTACTAAAACTTATGGTGGGGCTGTCCTTAATGAAGATTTACGTCTAGAACTTCCTTACAAGGTGAGAAAGGGAAGAAATGCAACAGGAAAGCAGATTATTGGTAAGACAATCAGTTCTTTCATTAATGATGGGGACCATATTATGCTTGATGGTAGTTCTACGGCTCTCTACATTGCAAAGAATCTAAAAGACAAAAAGAATTTAACCATTATAACCAATTCAATTGAGATACTTCTTGAATTATCTGATGTTACTGGTTGGAATGTCCTATCAACAGGAGGAATCCTAAAAGAAGGTGCCCTAGCCCTAGTAGGATATCAGGCTGAGAGGATGATTCAGTCCTACAATGTTGATAAGGCAATTATTTCTTGTAAGGGTATAGATATTGAAAAGGGTATTACTGATTCTAATGAATTAGATTCTCACATTAAAAAGTTAATGATTGATGCAGCAAAAACTAGAATTCTTGCGGTAGATAGTACAAAGTTTGAAAAAGTTTCATTTACAAAAATAGTGGATTATTCAAAAATAGATGTTTTAGTTACTGACCATGAGTTAAACGATGATTGGAAACAAGCACTAGATAATTATGAAATTGAAGTTATAGAGGGTAAGCAAAATTAATTTTGTATGAGAGGCTAAAGACATGAGAAGATCAAAACGAATGGAAATATTAGAAAATCGTCCTGTAAATAAAGATGGATTTATTAATGAGTGGCCTGAAAAAGGCTTTATAGCTATGTCAAGCCCATATGATCCAAAGCCATCTATTAAAATTGAAAATAATAT
>JAAYRG010000089.1 GCA_012518885.1 Clostridiales bacterium
TAAGGAGGGTTAGAAAGTGAAGAAAGACTTTATAGTAAATGTCAATTTAAAGACACAAGGAGTAACCGAGCGAGGGTTTGGGACAATCCTTATCCTAGACCATGAGAAAGAGGCTCCATATACTCTTTACAGCAACATTGGTGAATTAGAAGGCTATAGCCCAGAAAGCAAGGCTTATAAAATAGCCAGCAGAATATTTGGACAAAATCCAGCACCACAACAAGTAGCAATAGCAGGTACAGTTGCAGCAGAACCCACTGAATTGGTAGCATTTTTAAATAATGTAATTGAAACCGATTCGGATTGGTTTTTTTTAGTTTGCACTGACAATAGCAATGACGCAGTAAAAGCACTATCTAATTGGATAGACACTCAAGAAAAAATGTACTTTGTAACTTCTCAAGACTTAGAACTAGTAGAAGAACTTGAAAGTGGCCAAACTGTATTTATGTACCATGACGATGAAGAAGCTTATGTAGCAGAGGGACTAGCAAGTTACTTAGCGACAGCACCAGTAGGAGGGGTAACTGCTAAGTTTAAGACTATAAGTGGTGTTCAAGCTGCAAACATAACAGCAACGGAATTAAATAGACTACATGAAAATGGTGGATTTAGTTATGTTAGGAAAATGGGTGTACTACAAACTACAGAAGGGTTAACTACTGATGGAAGTTATATAGATTTAACTATGGGTAGCTTCTTTATTAAATTTAGAATAGAAGAAGAAGTAATGTTGATGGCAGTTAATAACGAAAAAATACCATATTCAAATACAGGAATTGCTATGCTTGTAGGTGCAGTGGATTCTGTATTAAAGAGAGCAACAAATCAAGGAATTATCTTAGAAGAAGATGGCAAAGGCGTATATACAATCGAATACATTGCAAGGGAAGATATGCCTAAGAACAAGATAGCGAATAGGGAGTATGACGGAATTAGAGCTACTGCCACTATAGCAGGGGCTATCCATACTGGTACTATCACAGTTGATTTAGTGTTATAAAGGAGGATTGAGTATGACGACTGTATACGACCCTAAAAAGGTAACGGTTATATATGATGGCATGGTTATAACTGGATTTGCAGATGATAGTATGATAGAAGCAGAAAAGAATGAGGATAATATTACACCTCATGTCGGTGTATTAGGAGAGGTTTCGATAGCGATAAACGCTGACAATACTGGTACTGTAACTATGTCACTAGCGAATACTTCTCCGTTTATAAGAATATTAGCTGAAAAGGCAAGGGCTAATACAGTAGCACCATTGTCAATAATAGACATGAATAAAAACGGAGTAAATGTTGGAGGTACAGAGGCAGTAATCATCAAACCACCAAATGTAACAATAGGAAAAGAGGTAGAATCCCAAGAGGTTCAATTCTTTGTAGCAGACTACACAACAGATTAATTGATAATTCCCTCCACTTTGAATATAATATAATTAATAAAAAACGGGAGGGATAACATGAGAAAGGCCGAAGAAATGTATAATTATTGTGTCCAAAATGACTTTGGGCAGGGGTTAAGTAAAAAATGGGGTATAAAACATTTTGGAGTAATAGAAAAGAATCTACTACCAGACGAAAAAGTCTTAATGGCCTTTATTGGGCTTCATAATTATGAATCAATGACCAAACATGATGGTAACTATGCCTATGCTATAACGAGTAAACGTGTGTTAATGGGGCAAAAGAAGGTAATAGGTGAAAATCTAAAAGTAGTGTTATTAAA
>JAAYRG010000090.1 GCA_012518885.1 Clostridiales bacterium
ACGAAGACTATGCCTTCATAATTCCTGCCGGAAAATGGCATAACCTCATTAATACAGGTAATGAACCGATTAAGTTATATTCAATTTATGCCCCACCTGCCCATCCCCATGGTACAGTACATCAAACAAGAGAAGATGCAATGGAATCAGAGGGAAGCTAGAACTTATTCTTAAAAATTGTCATTCCAAACCTAATAGAATCAGAAGTATTCCCCACATATATGATTTTACTAGGTTTGGAATGACAATCTTTTATCTATTATATTTATTAACAAGCTCATCTAGGCTAGCAAACTCGTACCCCATTTCTTTCCACTTGCCAAGTAATTCATCTAAAATCTCTGCATTAGTTTCTGATGTAGAATGGAGTAAAACAATTGCACCAGGATGAATTCTACCTAGTAGTTTCTTAAAGGCTTCTTCCTTGCTCGGTTGCTTATCTACATACCAGTCCACATAAGCAAGACTCCAGAAAAAGGTGGTATAACCAAGTTCATTTGCCATTTTTAGGTTTTCTTCACTATAGATTCCTTGAGGCGGCCTATAATATTTTTTCATTTCTTGGCCTGTTACCTTCTTATACTCTAATTCTAAATCCTCTAGCTCCTTTTTAAATGATTCTAAAGACGAAATCTTTGACATATCAGGATGGGAATATGTATGATTAGCTACAATATGTCCTTCTTCTACCATCCTCATTACTAAGTCTTTACTAGTTTCAATATAATTACCAACTAGAAAAAAGGTCGCTGGAACCTGGTGCTTCTTTAATGCATCTAAAATCTTAGGTGTGCAACCATTTTCAAAACCAGCATCAAAGGTTAAATATATTACTTTATCATTTGTTTCATCCATATAATATGCATTGTATCTCTTTAGTTCATCTACAGTAGCATTACCCCTTGGCTTTTCTCCTTCTTTACCAAAGCCAAGTCCCCAGTTTTGTCCATGCCTAATAGTCCTAGAAGGAATGGAGGCATTGGTCAAGATTGCAATACCACCTCCAAAGAAGTAACATAAAATCAAGAATAGAACCACTAGTGTTCCTTGTCTTACCCTAGTATTTGCAAGTATACCATTAGCCAAATCCTTAACATTTAGGAAACCATTAATAAGTTTTTCTTTCATTTATTCTTAGCTTCTCCACTTTAATATTGTTACTCAATTATATTGAACAAACTTATAAATAATGCATGGCCCTATTATATTGCCTTGGATGACTAAATAGTCCTAGTTTAATATACAAAAAAGGGACTCTTTCTGTATTGCAAGAATAGTCCCTTTAATTACATATTTATGATAAAACTTTTGATAAAAACAACTTTAGTCTTTCATGCTTAGGGTTACCAAATAACTCTTCTGGCGGAGCATCTTCTATGATGTTTCCTTCATCCATAAAACATACCCTTGTAGCAACCTCTTTAGCAAATCCCATTTCGTGGGTTACAATAACCATAGTCATCCCTTCATCAGCAACTTGTTTAATTAGTTCAAGAACTTCTCCAACCATTTCTGGGTCAAGTGCAGAAGTCGGCTCATCAAACAACATAACTTTAGGGTTCATGGCTAAGGCTCTAATAATTGCAATTCTTTGCTTTTGCCCACCTGATAGTGTTGATGGGTATACATTAGCCTTATCTTCTAGACCAATACGTTCAAGAAGCCTCATAGCATTTTCTTTAGCTTCTTTTTTTATTTGTGCCTTACTTGTATCTATAACATGAAGGTCTTTTTTGTTTTTTCTAAATATATTGCTAAACTTTATTACTATATTTTGAAGCTTTTTCTTACGTAATTCACTAAGCCCTATATGTACAGGAGCTAGCATAATATTATCTATAACAGTTTTATTATTAAATAAGTTAAACTGTTGAAATACCATTCCCATATGTCTACGATGGATATTAATGTTAACTCTCATATCAGCAATATCTACACCGTTAAATATAATTGAACCACTTGTTGGGTCTTCCATACAATTTAGACATCTTAGGAAAGTAGACTTTCCACTTCCGGAAGGGCCTATAATGGCAACTTTCTCGCCTTCATCAATAGTAATAGAGATGTTTTTTAGTACTTCAAGCTTTCCAAATTTCTTATTTAAATTAATTACGTCTATCACTTTTTTGTAGGCTCCTTTCCATTAATTTAATTAATAATGAAATACCCATAACAAGAACAATATATATAAGGGCCATAACTATATAAGGAACCATAAATTCATAATTATTAGAACCAATATAGTTAAATGCAACGTAAAGGTCAGTTGCACCAACAAAACTTACTACTGAAGTTTCTTTTATTAATGAAATAAACTCATTACCTAGAGTTGGTAGTATATTCTTAATTGCTTGGGGAACAACTATCTTAATCATAGAAACACTATAACTTAAACCTAATGCTCTCCCAGCTTCTAGCTGACCTGGGTCAACAGAATTAATACCACCTCTCATAATCTCTGAAACATAAGCTCCACTATTAAGACCAAATACTACAATACAGACATTAACAGGTGGTACATTAACCCCTAAAAGAGGCATTACTACATAGTAGGCAATAAGTAATTGAACTACTATAGGTGTCCCCCTAAACAATCCTACGTAAACTTGACATATACTATTTAAAACTCTTGGTAGTCTCTTATACTTGGGAAACACTTCTATAATTGCGATTATGGTACCAATTATAATACCGATTATTAAACCTATTACAGCTATCATTAAAGTGTTTTGTAAGCCAGTTATAACCTTATCATAACCATTGTGATGATAAAATACATCCCAAAAGACTTCTATTTTCTTTTCAAAACTTCCCATCTACATTCCTCTTTTTCTTTATGCTACTTTTTTAAGATACCAGGAAGGGAGCATTTATCTTATTATCTAATATTAATTAAATGCATTAATCGCTTCAACTATTGCTTCTGCAGGTGCCTCGTCGATTACAACAATATCAATGTTACCATTAATCATATCTTGAACAGCAAGTGAACCAGACTTATAACCAACAACTTCTACATCAAAACCTTCAAAGCCCCAGTCTTCGTCACCTTCAAGATAAAACTGACCAGTTGTGCCAGTTTGAACGCCAACCTTAGTGCTAGTGTCTAGACCCTTAAGAACTGCTTCTACATCTTCTACAGTCTTACATTCATCGAATCTTGTATCAGATTCTAATACAACTACCTTTTGAGATGCGTTATAGTATGGGTTTGAGAAGTTCACTGATTCTTTTCTATCTTCAGTAATTGTTAAACCTGCCATAGCAATATCAGCCTTACCCTCACCTACTGATAAAACAACTGCATCAAAGTCCATATTACTAATTACTAGTTCCTTACCAAGTTTATCAGCAAGTAATTTTGCAATTTCCATGTCTATACCATAGAACTTATCACCTTTAGTATATTCAAATGGTTCAAAAGCAGCATTTGTTGCAATTACTAATTGGTCTTTACTAGAATCAACTTCTGAACTAGTAACTCCCTCTGGTTCTCCGTCACCAAAATACTTATTAAGAATTTCTTCAAAGGTACCATCTTCATTAATCTCTACAATGAACTCATTAACTTGTTCTAATAATTCAGTGTTGCTTTTGTCAACACCAAATGCATAATCTTCTTGTGTTAATTGTATATCAATAACCTTAACTTGTGAACCACCTTTTTTATCATTATCTGAATCCTTATCAGAACCACATGCAATTAAACTTATTGAAAATACTGCTAAAACAAATACCATTAATATTTTTTTCATATAAAATCTCTCCTTTTTTGTTCTGAGTGAGTGAATACTTATTCAATAACTCCTTGCTATTGATAAACATAAGAATAACGCACTTTTTTATTTTTGTCAACTAATATTTATACTATTTTATGTATAATTATTAATATTATTCTGTGTATAAACTGTATATTTTTTGATTTACTAACTGGTTGAATGATGATATAATAACCACGGTAAATTGATTATTAACATAGATTATCATTAATTTGATAGATTTAGTAGTTATAATGTGTTAAAATTATATAGTACTTTAGAGTTATATACGTTTTTAGGATACGTTAATTAGTATACTTACTATGCTAGCGCTACAACCTTTAATAATAATATAATGTAGTGTTTATAATAATTAAGTACTATTAGGCTTTTAAGAATCATTTACCTTTATATGTATTAAAGGATAAAATTAAGAATCTAAGGAGAGTGTACTTTATGGAAAGATATTTAGGTACTGTTTCAAGAGGTATAAGAACCCCTATTATACAAAAAGGTGACAATATAGTTGATATAGCTGTAGATAGTGTTATCAAAGCTGCCGAATTCAATAATTTTGAGTTACATGATAGGGATGTCATTGCAATCACTGAATCTGTTGTTGCAAGGGCTCAAGGCAACTACGCTTCTATAGATGATATTGCAACAGATGTTAAGAACTTATTCAAGGAGGATACAATCGGAGTTGTATTTCCTATTTTAAGTAGAAATCGCTTTTCTGTATGTTTAAGCGGTATTGCAAGAGCTGTAAAAAAGATTTATTTAATGTTAAGCTATCCTTCCGATGAAGTAGGCAATCACTTAGTAGACTTAGATCAATTAGATGAACATAAAATAAATCCTTGGTCTGATGTTTTAACAGAAGCTAAATATCGCGAACTCTTTGGATATCCAAAACATACATTTACAGGTATTGATTATGTAGAGTATTATCGTGAAATTGTTGAAGCTGAAAACTGTGAATTAGAGATAATCTTTGCAAATGATTGTCGCAAGATTCTTGATTATACAAAGAATGTTCTATATTGTGATATTCATACAAGACATAGAACTAAACGTTTATTAACAGATGCAGGTGCTAATAAGGTATTTGGACTTGCTGACATTCTTACTTCACCAGTTAATGGCTCAGGATATAATGAAAATTACGGAATTCTAGGTTGCAACAAGGCAACTGATGATACTATAAAATTATTCCCACGTAATTGCCAACCTATAGTAGATGACATAAAAAGAGTGATGTTCGAAAGAACTGGTAAGAATGTAGAAGCTATGATCTACGGAGATGGTGCCTTTAAGGATCCTGTAGGTAGAATTTGGGAACTTGCTGACCCTGTTGTATCTCCTGCTTATACACTAGGACTTGAAGGACGCCCTAATGAAGTTAAATTAAAATATCTTGCAGATAATGATTTTTCTGAACTTTCAGGCAAGGAGTTAGAAGAAGCTATAGCTAACTATATTCATAATAAGGGTGAAGACTTGGTTGGAGATAAGAGTTCTCAAGGAACTACACCAAGACGTATTACTGACCTACTTGGTTCTTTAGCAGACCTTACCTCAGGAAGTGGAGATAAGGGAACGCCTGTAATCTTAATTCAAAGATACTTTGATAGTTTTACATTATAAACATAACCTATTCATAACATAAAGAGATATTAATGAGGGGTATGATGTAAAGGTTATAAAAACCCTTGTCTAAATCAGACAAGCAGTATTTATAATCTTCACACCATACCCCTATTCTTTTTCCATATTTAAATAAATGGTTTGGTAAAATCTTCAATCTATACTTCTTAGTATAATTTTACTTTACAACTACAAGCGGTCTCATCATGTCGTTGTCTTCATGTTCTAATATATGACAGTGCCATACATAGTCTCCTGTGTGTTCTTTAAAATGCATTATTATTGAAGTTACTTGACCTGGCTCAGCACTTTTAGGTATAGTAGTAGGATCACTTGGATTTACTACTTGCTTTTCACAATCCAAGGATGTTATTCTACACTCATTCTCTTTAGTAGGCTTAGATGTATAATCCTTAGTATGACACTTTAAAATCTTTTTTGATATTATTACATAGTTTTTACTCATGTAGGCACCTCCTATTTCTCTACTTTGTCGCCTACATTA
>JAAYRG010000091.1 GCA_012518885.1 Clostridiales bacterium
AGAAGGAAATCTCTTGAATATTCCCGAACCAACTGCCCTAGATTCATGGGCCCAGTTTTTTAAGAATATCAACCAAATGGGGCTTATAGTAACTTTACTTGTTTTTAGTTTGGTACTAGTTGGAGAACTATCCAAGGGAACTTTAATAAATATGATAACTAAGGGCCTATCAAGAAAGGCTGTAATCCTTTCAAAATATGCTGGTATGGTATTACTTTGGACAGTAAGTGTTATAGTTTCATTCTTTATTACATGGATATATACCGTTTATTTGTTCCCAGATGGGGCAACAAGCAATTTGGTCTTTTCAGTATTTTGCATTTGGTTGTATGGGGCCTGCTTACTTGCTATACTACTTCTTGCTTCTACCATTGCTAGAACCAATTATGCTAGTCTAATCCTTGTAGGTCTTGTTGTAGTAGCCTTAATGTTAGTAAATATTGTACCAAAGTTTAAGAAATACAATCCATTGACCCTTTCAAACAAAAACATGGACCTACTTGCAGGAACAACTAGCCCAGATGAACTATATATTACAATCGGTATCACTATAGTATTAATTATCATTTCTTTAATAATGTCTATAAGCATATTTAGGAAGAAACAAATTTAGACAGAAGTAAATGTCTTAAAACAAGCAATAAAAAAACGCTTTTTTGCTAAGGCTTAGTATAATTGCTTCTTAGCAGAAAAGAGTTGTTTCTTATTAGAAAATGACACTTAATCAAAATCTAAATATTTATATCAATAATATTAAGTCCACAACTAGACTATACAGTTATTTCAATCTGATTATCTTCTATACCTATTATACAACTTTCAAAATACCCATCACCTGTAGTCCTTGGTCCACTAACAACTTCATATCCATCATTTTCAAGCTTTTTCGTAAGCCTAATAACCTCTTCTTCACTTCCAACGCTAAAAGCTATGTGAACATAACCGGTTCGGTTTAAGGTCTTTTTAGGATCTTCCATGGTCGGTTTCTTCATGATTTCTAAACGTGCCCCACCATCAAAAGTTAAAAAATATGATTGAAAACCAGTAGTCTTATTATGATACAGATTACTTGCCTTAGCATTAAAATAGTATGTAAAGAAATCTTTTGCCTTATCTAGGTCCTTAACATAAATAGCAACATGTTCAATTTTCATAGATTATCCTTTCTTAAAGTATGTGTAGATTCAAAAATTGCCTTTGTCTTTTTACATATAGATACATTATACTATAATAATATAGTAATTTAATAAATTTTATTGTATTATAGTAAATGTTGGTATTACCAAAATCGTAATCCTAATCTCCTACAAATTATGAAAACCTTTTACAATCTATAACTAAGACACAAAGGACGGATGAAGACATATGAAAGAAAAAATGATTGAAAGTTTACTTGAATACCCTATTATAACCGCTATTAAAGACGAAATTGATTTAGCAAAATGTTTAACATCAGATAGTAAGGTAGTCTTTATATTATATGGTGATATTTGTAATATAGGCAATATAATTAAAACTGTTAAGTCAGCTGGAAAAATTGCAATTGTACATATTGATTTAATAGCAGGCTTATCTAATTCTGAAGTATCTGTAGAATATATGGTAGCAAATACTGATTTAGATGGAATTATAAGCACTAAATTTAACCTAATTAAGGCCGCAAAAGATAGGGGGTTAATTACAATTCAAAGAATATTTATGATTGACTCACTAGCCCTAAAGAACATTAATAGACACTTAAACCGAGACGAAATTGATTTTATCGAAGTCTTGCCTGGAGTTATGCCAAAGATAATTAAGAAAATTACTAATACAACTAATATACCAATTATTGCAGGTGGTTTAGTTTCAGATAATGAAGATGCTATTGCAGCCCTTAATGCAGGAGCCATTGCAATCTCAACCTCTGCAGAGGGTTTATGGTCTTAGTAATAAAAGATTACTCTTTTTACATAAGTAAATAAATCCTACACAAAAGCATTATTTGATGTGAACCAATAAGTTCTTCTTTACTTAGAACACATCATCTTGCATTTTGTGTAGGATTTTGCTTTACTAATTATATGTTTTTAGACGGATGCTTATACAGCATATTATTATTATTAAAATAAGTACCTTCAGTCTACCGTAATAATTACTTACTTAATATTAAGACAATTTATTAATAATTACTTGTCTAGTTTCAGAAAGGGGTAATTGGAAGTCAAACTTTTCATAAGGCAGTTCATAATCTCCCTCTACTAAATAATTTACTACTATTTCATCATCACTTGCTTTGACCTCAACATTAATAACAGCATATTGTCCCTTTAGATAATTATTAGTATGTCCATCATCTTCAAAGAATCTTCTAGAGAATGTTCCTACTCCTTTTGGTGGATATATGTAGAAAGTTCTTTCATCTAAATCCTTATTCATTGCCGTTACATTAGCTGTATTCATAGGAATAATACTACCACCCCTAATTAGGATAGGTACTGAATCTAGGGGTGCTGGAATTGTTACTGTCTGTCCACCAGCATACCATCTAGATGTATTATAATCATACCAACCATTCTCATCCTTAGGAAGATATACGTCCCTTTGATAAACATTGGGTTCAACAACTGAGGCAACTAGGATATCATCCCCAAGCATGAACTCATCATTCTCTTCAAATGTTTTCTCATCAAACTCATAATTATAGAAGGTTGGCTTAACCATTGGTTCATAATATACATGGGCCCTATATAATTGGTTATAGATATATGGAGTAATCTTAGTCCTAAACTTAATTAACTTCCTAATAACATCTAAAACCTCTGGATACATCCAAGCTTCATTAACTGTCTTGTCATCATTCCATGAATGTATAGAAAACCTTGGCCAAAAGATTCCTTGCTGCACCCATCTTACGAATTGCTCAGGATCTGGAGCATTTCCAGAGAAACCACCAACATCGTGTCCGATATTATATACACCTGATAAACTTAGTCCTATACCCATTTTCACATTATATTTAATTGTTTCCCATGAGGTATAGTTATCTCCTGACCAAGTCTGAACATATCGTTGCATACCTGGACAACCTGACCTTGAAATAAGATATGGTCTCTCATTTGGAGCATATTCTGTTTGGGCTTCATAGGAAGCCTTCATCATAAGTAAGGATTGTATAGGTCTAATATGGCCTATATTAATTGCTTTTCCATTTCCATAAGCCTTAGCATTAGAGTCTAAAATTTCGTATTCGTTATTGTCGTTCCAAGTAGAAACAATACCATATTCTAATAATTGCTTGGTTACTTGTTCCTTCCACCAATCAAAGGCTTCAGGGTTAGTAAAGTCAATTGATGCTCCTAGGTCATCCCAAAACATAGCTAGTTCTGCTTTATTACCATGACTATCTTTAATAAATAGCCCTCTTTCTTCTAGCTCTTCAAATTTAGGATGGTCAACTAATAGGGTTGGTTTAATATTAGCGCAAAGTCTAATACCTCTGTCGTAGAAATACTTAGCAAACTCTTTAGGGTCAGGAAACTTTGACCTGTTCCAGTTAAATACATACCTCTTGTCTTTAATAGAGGTATATCCAGATGAAAGATGGAAGGAGTCACAAATTATATCATGCTTTTCGCAATTCTCTACAAACTCTTTAAGTTGCTCTTGAGCATCTGGAGCATCTGTATACTTCATAGAAGAACCTGAATATCCAATACTCCATTTTGGTGGGAAAACAGTTTTACCAGTTAATCTAGAAAACTTCTTAGTAAGCTCTCCTACTGTATCTCCTACAAACATGTAGTAGTCAATATCTCCTAGTTCAGCATGATAATATCTGAATAAGCCATGATAGTTATCGTATTCACGCCCCATATCAAATACTGAAGTTGAAAAGTTATCATAAAAAATACCATAAGGTATCTTAACTTCATTATTCCTTACAATATAAAAAGGTATATGCTTATATAGTGGATCACTAGTCCTAGCGTTATAGCCCATAGCATCCACGTTCTTCATTATGAACCTGTTACCATGGCGATTAGTCTCTCCTGACCTTTCCCCTAGACCAAAATACATATCATCTCTTTTTCTTGTCATATAGTGATATATTCCAGTACCAAGCTCGTTTTCAAAATTATAGGCTTGAGTTGGCCTATCACTTGCAAATTCAACCCATTCATTGCCTTGATATTTATACCACTTAGTTATTAAGCCATTTAGGCTTACAAGGGCCTTAAGCTTACTAGTAGAGATAGTTACTACCCCATCATCACTCAAACATTCAAATTCTGGACAGGTAAATACCGAAATATCCATTCGGTCCCTACCTTCTCTTGGTATATCTGCCATGTCTGGAGCTACGGTCCATGTCTTATCTACCGCCAAACTATCCTTATAGATTAACACCCTAAACATGTCTTCTTCTAGTACCATGAACTCGCAATAATGATTAGTATCCTTTTTATGAAATACCACCTTGTTTTGCATTATTTTATCCACTTCAAAAAGGTATTCTTTTTTTATCATTTGTTCAACTCCTACTCTATGCTTTATATTCTAGAGACTCTATTAATAATAAAATTGCTAGTGATTGGCCATATGCCATTGGGGTAATTGGAATATTCCTGTAGAAATCCAAATCATGTCCCATAGGTGTTCCGTAAGATACTTGGTCTACTTGACCATCATCTGATATATAACCAAGAACAGCTTCTAGGGCTTTAAGACCAACTTCACTATAAATCTCTTTATCTAATATTCCAAGACGAATTCCTTTTAATATTCCATAACCAAATCCTGAGGTAGCACTTGTTTCTACATAGGAGTTAGGGTCATCAATCAGTGTATGCCACATGCCTGATTCATGCTGATATTTTTTTAAGGCCTTTACCTGAGATTTTAGGGCTTCTTTTATATATAATATAAAAGCATTGTCATTCTCATCTAAGATTTCTATAAGGTCTGGAATAAATATAGTAAGCCAGCAGTTACCTCTACCCCAAAGTGCATTAGCAAAATTATGTCTTCCATCAAAGGTAAATCCATGGAAGAATAAACCTGTTTTGGTATCTACCAAATACTTAATATGTACTAATGTTTGATACTTAGCCTCTTCGACATATTCAGAATTTTGAAGAAGTTTACCCATTTTGGCTAAGAATAAAACACACATCATTAAGGTGTCATCCCAAAGCTGTCCTTCATTAAGACGTTCACTAACAACATGTTGGAAGCCATTTTCTTCAGTTCTTGGCATCTCTTCAATTAACCATTTTGCCCATGATTTGCATATATCACCGTATTTTTCATTACCTGTAATTTCATAAAGATAGGCTAGAGATAACATAGGTGCGAAGGTATTAACGTTTTTATCAGGTAAGCCCTCTTCGATTTTATTATCAAACCACTTTGTTAAGATGTCTAGGACTTTTTGATCATTAGTTTTCTTATAATACTTAACCAAACCATATAGGCCAATACCTTGTGGCCATTCCCAAGTATTAAAATCTACGTAGTCAATATCACCTCTAGATTCAACTGCTCCAAGGAAGGTTCCATCATCATCTTTAAGATTAACCATACCCACAAATAACTTTTCAAGTTTATCAATTATTATGTTAGTGCTAATATTACCAATATTCAAAGCTTTCGCTTTATTCATGTAAATCTTCCTCCGTCTAATTCTAATTTTCTCTTCATATCTTAAAGGCGTTATAGAATAAAAAAACGAGAGAAATAAAATAAACACACAAAGCAAATACAATAAAATGCATCAAGTGGATAGGTATCCCATGACACATTTTATATGCATCTATAAGCTTGTGTGCTTTCTCTTCGTCTCTCGCTAAGCTTAATAACAGCATATACATTATGCATAATATTGTTATATAACATTATCAACACTTGCTCAATTATTATAGTATATTCATGGTAAGTTGTCAATACGAAAACACATACAAGTTGGTCGTTTTGTTGTAAGATGGAGTAATTATCACACCTATGTATTGCAATAGTAATATTTATTATCTTCCATCACTTGTTAAAAACAATTAAAACTATATATTATTAATAATATGCTTGCATTTTTGATGCAATTTATGATAACATTTGCTAGTATTGAGATTTGTTTTTATCAATTGTTTATCATGACTGTATAATGTTTAAATTACTAAATATTTATGGAGGGTTTCACAAATGAAGAAATATGTAATGGCATTAGACCAAGGTACAACTAGTTCTAGGTGCATATTATTTGATCAGAATGGTGAAATATGTAGCATTTCACAAAAGGAACTGAATCAAATATATCCAAAGTCCGGTTGGGTAGAACATGACCCAATGAATATTTTGTCAACTCAAATCGATGTTGCCAAAGAAGCTATGGAAAAACTAGGGGTCGATGCTTCACAGATTGATTCTATTGGAATTACAAATCAAAGAGAAACAACTATATGTTGGAACAAACACACAGGTAAGCCTATATATAATGCTATAGTATGGCAATGTAGGAGGACATCTGATTACGTAAACTATTTGAAAGAATCAGGCTTTGATGGCATTATAAAGGACAAAACCGGACTAATGCCAGATGCATATTTTTCTGCTACTAAAATCAAGTGGATACTAGATAATGTAGAAGGAGCTAGAGAAGAAGCAAGTAAAGGTAACTTGCTATTTGGTACGGTAGATACATGGTTAATATGGAACCTTACTAAAGGCAAAACCCATATTACCGATTACACCAACGCTTCAAGAACTATGATTTTTAATATACATACCCTTGATTGGGATGACGAACTACTTAACAAGTTCGATATTCCTAAGTCCATGTTACCAACAACTAGACCATCAGGCTGTATCTTTGGCCATACCGACAAAGATATCTTTGGTGGAGAGATCCCAATAGCTGGTGTAGCTGGAGATCAACAAGCTGCGCTGTTTGGTCAATGTGGCTTTGGGCCTGGAGATGTTAAAAACACATACGGAACAGGGTGCTTTCTCCTTATGAATACAGGAGTAGACCCAATTAAGTCCGATAACGGCTTATTAACTACTATGGCTGCCAATGTAGAAAACGATGATGTTCAGTATGTTTTAGAAGGCAGTATCTTTGTAGCAGGTGCTTCTATACAGTGGCTACGAGATGAACTTCAAATTATTAAAACTTCTGCAGAGTCAGAAGAACTTGCCTTATCTGTAAACGATTCTAATGGCGTTTATGTGGTACCAGCATTTACAGGACTTGGAGCTCCTTACTGGGACCAATATGCTAGGGGGACTATTGTTGGCTTATCTAGAGGTTCAAATAGAAATCATATTGTAAGAGCAACTCTTGAATCAATAGCATATCAAACTTATGATGTATTAAAAGCCATGGAACAAGATTCTGGAATAGAGATTAGAGGATTTAAGGTAGACGGCGGAGCAAGTGCTAACAACTTTTTGATGCAATTCCAAGCTGACATACTTAATACTCCAATTCAAAGGCCTTCCTGTATTGAAACTACTGCTTTAGGAGTAGCTTATTTAGCAGGTCTAACAACAGGTTATTGGAAGGATAAAGAACATATTAAAGAAAATTGGAAACTTTCAAGTACTTTTAAACCAGTTATGACTAGTGAAGAAAGAGAAACCCTAATCAATGGGTGGAAAAAAGCTGTTCAACGTTCATATAATTGGGTTGAGTAAAAGTAAGTTGGATTTGGCTGTGCAGAAAAGTAATTGTATGTATAAAAGGCTCACTTTATAATAAAGCTGTTTTTATGTTGACAGAGACCTATATGAATTAATGTTATTGCTTCATATCGGTCTCTTCTGTTGTGAATTAGTATGTATTGTAGTTTAAAATTGACGCTTACTGTTAAGGTTCTATATAAAACAAAAAAGTAAAAAAATTAAAATACTATATTTAAATACATCTCATGTTAAGGTTCTATA
>JAAYRG010000092.1 GCA_012518885.1 Clostridiales bacterium
AGCAAGGAAGAACTTAAAAACCTTTTAAGGCTTCTAGCTAGTCAGAACTCCATGTGGACAAGGAGCTATGTAGTAAGTTATGTATCTGGTCTGGATGATATTATAGTTTTAGAGAATAGACTTAATATGAATGCCATAGATTTTCGGAATGTGTTTAGTATTTATTTTGGTACTAAAATATCAATGGAACTAGAGACATTGCTGAGGGCATACATAAAAAGTATGACTGAGGTTCTTAGCCTGTTAAAAAGAAATTATTTAAGTTTAAGTAATAATGCAAGTAGTCCTAATTTAGTTTTAGAACAAAACTTAAAGAGTGCAACAGATAACTGGAATGCTATAGGAATAGAAATAGCTAATTTTCTTGCAAGTATCAATCCTAACTGGCAGGCTATGCAGATGGAGACCCTGATATTAGACCATATTGAAATGACAAGGGATATGATGGAACAAAGGCTTAGAAGGGACTATGCATATGAAGTTAACCAATATGACTTTATCGAATATCATAGTCTTTTAATTGCTGATGTTATTTCTAATGGGATAATTGAAATGTTTTATTAAGGATTTATTTCAACATTTCCTCGCTTTATGCATAGAGTAATACATATAAAGTATATAGGAGTATATTATGACAGCTAATATAGAAGACAATCATGTGCTAGTGGAGAATCATCTTGTTGAGGATGGCTATTATTTTAATAATGAGCTTATGATTAAGGTGACTATTAATTATCCGTCTTTTATATCTAATGAATTTAAGTCTTTTGTAAAGTTTTTAAATAATCTTTATTATTCTAAACTTGTCTTACATTCAAAATATGAGATATACAGATTATACAGAATTGCAGTATCTGATTATGAACATGCTATATCTAATAACTTCCCTTTTAGAAGTTTTGAATACTATATTGATTATCATATTACTTATAATGATAATTGCACCCTTAGTATATATTATGATACCTATGTCTATACAGGTGGGGCCCATGGGGCTACAGTTAGAAGGTCAGATACTTGGGACTTAAAAGAGGCAAGGCTTACATCCTTATCTGACTATATAGTAGACAAGGAAAATTATAGGGAGTTTGTAATTAATGAAGTGTTATCTGTTATAGACAGCAGTATAGAAAATGATGAATTAATCTATTTTAGTGACTATAGGGACTTAGTAGGTCAAACCTTTAATAAGGATAGCTTTTATTTGTTTGATAGTCAAAAAGAGACTAATGCAGATATGATAAATAATCTGCAAGGAGGGAAGGGCGGAATAGTAATTTACTTTCAGCAGTATGATATAGGACCATATTCTTCAGGTATTCAAAGCTTTTTAATTCCTTTTGATAATCCAAATGTTATAGGACCATCCTGCTAAAATATAGTTTTGACGACTATCCTTATCTATGATAAAATAGTTGGATAATGACTATGATGGAGGCAGTATATGAAAAGGAAAATAAGCTTTATTTTACTTGTAATGATTTTTGCTTTTACTTTATTTGGGTGTTCTATGTCTAAGGGACCTAAGTATCAATTTAAGGAGCCAAAGGTAGGAGATACTGTGGCTGAGATTGCTATAGAAGGCCATGGCTCTATTTTTGTGAAGTTTTTTGAAAAAGAGGCACCAAAAGCTGTTGAGAACTTTGTAACCCATGCTAAAGAAGGGTATTATGATGGGCTTACATTCCACAGAATTATAGAAAACTTTATGATACAAGGCGGAGACCCTACTGGTACTGGTACAGGTGGAGAGAGTATTTGGGGAGAAGCTTTTGAGGATGAGTTTGATGAGAGTTTGCACCCATATAGAGGGGCATTAGCAATGGCTAATAGTGGTCCAGATACTAATGGAAGTCAGTTTTTTATAGTACAGAACTCTGATTCATATGGAGAACAAGAACTAGACCAAATTGGATTTATCTACAACATTGATTTTAGTGATGCTGTAAAAGAAAAGTATTCTGAAGTAGGTGGGGCACCATGGCTTTATGGTATGCATACAGTATTTGGACAAGTGTATGAAGGTTTAGATGTTCTAGATTCAGTAGCAGCTGTTAGTAAACTAAATCCTCAAGCTGGAGTTCCTGCTGAAGATGTTATTATTGAATATATTAAGGTTTTTGAATACACGAAATAAATGTAGGTAATTAAAGGATTTAAAATACAAAAGATCTTGAAAGGAGTACTTGATTGAAGAGTGGATTTACAATAGGTGGTTATACATTTCCTAATAAGGAAGAGTATAACATAGCTAAGGAAGATTATAGGTTAATAGAATATTTTAAAAAAGAAACAGACTTGTCTGACCCTTCTTCTGTCAATAAGCTTTATACTAGACTTGTCTATAGGCACACCTTTCAAACCATACTTGGATACTCCTTTTTAAAAGAGTTGCAAAACATTTTAGTATCTAGTAACTATAGGCCTCATGACCAATTAGAACCTATAGATGTTAAAGGATTTGTAATTCAGGGAGAAAGCTTAGATGCTATAGCGGCTGAGCGCTATAAGGAGTTAGCAAGTCAGTATGAGCAAAAACTTAAGAAATCTACTATAGTAAACACAATATTAGCAACAACTATTATTATAATGTTTATTATAGCCTTAAAGGCTGATAAGACAGTCTTTACCCAGTTTGAGCAAGATATGATTGACAAGTACTCTGCTTGGGAAGAAGAGTTAGTTGAGTGGGAAGAGAGACTAACAGAAATGGAAAAAGAAATTCAAGAAAACCAGGAGTAGTACCAGAACCTTCAATATTGTAAGTTAAACACCTTATTTGCTTTTGTTATCAAAAATCATAATTTTGTCATAATTTGCTGCTATAATTATATAAGGATAGTTTATGTAAACCTAACTTATAAACCAATACAGGGTATGAAAGTAAGTTAGTAGGAGGATTCTATGGATAAACTTAATATTCTTGTTGTTGATGATGAAAGCAGAATGAGAAAAATTATTAAGGACTTCTTGACCAAAGAAAACTATAATGTAATTGAAGCAAGTGATGGACAAGAGGCCCTAGATATCTTTTTTAGTAATAATACTATTAATCTTATAATTCTTGATGTAATGATGCCTAGGGTGGACGGCTGGGAAGTATGTCGTGAAATCAGAGAATTTTCTGACGTTCCTATAATTATGCTAACTGCTAAGGGTGAAGAAAAAGACGAACTTCTTGGCTTTAAACTAGGTGTAGATGAATACATTACCAAGCCTTTTAGTCCTAAGGTTTTAGTAGCTAGGGTAGAGGCAGTTCTTAGACGTACTAATAGTATCGATGTAGATGCTATAGAAGTTGGTGGGATTTATATGGATAAGGCTGCCCATATAGTAAAGGTTGATAACCAGAATATAGACCTTAGCTACAAGGAATTTGAACTTTTAGCCTATTTTATTCAAAATCAAGGTGTGGCATTGTCAAGAGAGAAGATATTAAACAATGTTTGGAACTACGATTATTTTGGTGATGCCAGGACTATTGATACCCACGTTAAAAAGCTTAGAAGTAAGCTAGGAGACAAGGGCAAGTATATTAAAACTATATGGGGTTTGGGTTATAAGTTTGAGGTCGAATAATTATGTTTCAATCACTTAAGAATAAGATTAGAGAGAATAATAGAATAAAGAATAGATTAAAAAAACATATTAAAAGACATTATTCATTAAGAGTGAAAATGACCCTTACTCTTACTGTTTTAACCTGCCTGACTATCTTTATATTATGGTTGTTTAATCAATTATTTCTTGAAAATTATTATATTGCTAGTAAACTTGATATTCTAGATAAGACTTACCAAATAGTTAATAGGTCATATAATAATGATTCAGGTTTAAGTGATAAGGAACAACATGAAATTCAGAGGCTTAGCGAAACTAATAATGTTAGGGTATATGTAATAACAGATGATCTAAGATTAGAATATCCTAAAGTCGATAAAGAAGGCCATGAATACAATAGTATTTTTTCTGTTTTGCAAGATTATTTCTTTAGGGGTATCAATAAAGACTTAACTGCTAAAGAACTAGAGGTCTTAGAAACATATAGTATATATAAACTCCATGATAGGAGAATGGACACAAGCTATCTTGAATTAGTTGGCAGGCTTGATAATGATTATATAGTTTATGCAAGAACTAACCTAGAAAGTATCCAAGAAAATGTAATTATTTCTAATAAGTTTCTTGGACTGGTTGGGTTAGGAGTAGCAGTTTTAGGCACAATTTTCATGTTTTATTTTACCAATAGGTTTACTAAACAGATTCTTGTGCTTTCTGAAATAGCAAAAAAGATGACTGACTTAGACTTTACTGTAAAATATCAAGTAAAGACAGAAGATGAAATTGGGCTTTTAGGTACTTCTATAAACACCCTATCAGAGAAGTTAGAAGAAACTATTTCAGAACTTAAAAGTGTAAATAATGAACTAAGGTTAGATATAAAGAATAAAATCAAAATAAATGAAAGGCAGCAGGAGTTTGTATCTAATGTTTCCCATGAACTTAAAACTCCTATTGCTATTATTCAAGGTTATGCTGAAGGTCTAAAAGAGAATGTATATGAAGATGAGAAAAGTAGGGACCTTTATTGTGATGTTATTATAGATGAAACAAGGAAAATGAATAATATGGTTAAAGGCTTGATATCCCTTAGCCAACTTGAATCAGGTGATAGTCAAATAGAATTTGAGTATTTTGATATAGTTATGGTAATAAATTCTATTATTAACACAAATTCCCTTATGTTTGAACAAAAAAATATAAATTGTATCTTTAACCATACCGACCCCCTATATGTATGGGGTGATATATATATGATTGAGGAGGTCCTAACTAATTATATAAGTAATGCTATAAATCATGCACAAGGCAGTAAGATTATTAAAATCAATCTTGAGCAAAAGGATGAAGTGGTTAGGGTTAGTATTTTTAACACAGGACCTAATATTCCAGAAAATGAACTTGACAAAGTTTGGGACAAGTTTTATAAAGTAGATAAGGCAAGAACAAGAGAGTATGGTGGAAGTGGAATTGGTTTATCTATTGTTAAAGCAATTATGACTTCCCTTAATCAAAACTTTGGAGTTACAAACTATAAAGACGGAGTCGAATTTTGGTTTGAACTAGATGCAAAATCATCTTAAGTATAAGAACTGGAATAGTTTTTAGATTTAAGAAATATTTACAAAAGATAAGGTAGATGATGGAAAGTGAAGAAATTAATTTTTGTTTTATTGGTTGCTATAATATTAACTGGATGTACCAAAACTCAAACAGTGGAACTGACACAAGAGGAAGAAGAAATTATTGCAGAAGAGATGAAAGAAATAATTCTCTCGCCTCATAGAACTGATAACGATGAAATAAGTAAAGGGCAAATAGAATAATAAATTTTACGCATCAATCCTATTTTGCATCCTACTTAGACATAAAAAGGTGACCCAAAGCTAAGATTGTAATCATAACTTTGGGTCACTAATCTATATAAATATGGGGGAGGAGAGAGTGAAAAAATTACTAAAAGATTTTCACGAAGAATCTTTTACAATTCGTATTCTTCACTTCTGTTTTTATTATAAAAGATATATATGATGAAACTATGAAGATAATAAAAATAATTTGTTAACATTTATGTTCATAATTTGTTTTTATATTTATTTAATTTAATGGAGGACTTTTAATGGAACAGCTTATTATTCCAAAAAACTACAAATCGTTACTAAGTATTAAAGAAACACAACATGCTATCAAATTTTGCAAAGACTTCTTTGAAAGAGAGTTAGCAAGACAATTAAATTTAACAAGGGTTTCTGCGCCTTTATTTGTTAAACCAGAAACAGGTTTAAATGATAACTTAAGTGGAACAGAACGTCCTGTTAAGTTTGGAGTTAAAGAACAAAATGATGCAGAAGTTGAGATAGTACATTCCCTTGCAAAGTGGAAAAGACTAGCCCTTAAAAATTATTGTTTTGAACTTGGTGAAGGTCTTTACACAGATATGAATGCTATAAGACGTGATGAGGTTACTGATAATATTCATTCTATCTTTGTAGACCAATGGGATTGGGAACTGATTATACATAAAGATGAAAGAACTATGGAATCTTTAAAGAGTATAGTAAGAAAGGTTTATACTTCTTTGAAAATTACTGAAAAAGCCCTAAATAGTGAATATGACTTTTTAGGCGAAGTCCTTCCGGAAGATATCTTTTTTATTACATCTCAGGAGTTAGAAGATTTGTATCCTAATGCAACATCAAAAGAAAGAGAATATAATATAGCAAAAGAACATGGTGCTGTTTTCATTTCCCAAATCGGTGGCAAGCTAAGATCAGGAAAACCACATGATGGACGAGCACCCGACTATGATGACTGGAGCCTTAACGGAGATATTATTGTATACTATGATGTGCTTGATATAGCTTTAGAACTTTCTTCTATGGGAATAAGGGTTGATTCACAAACTCTTCTTAACCAATTAGAAATATCAGGTTGTATGGATAGGGCAGAACTACCATTCCAAAAGGCACTTATAAACAATGAGCTTCCATATACTGTAGGTGGTGGTATTGGTCAATCAAGAATGTGTATGTTCTTCCTTAAAAAGGCTCATATAGGAGAAGTGCAATCATCTGTTTGGCCAGATGAAATGATTGAAAAAACTAAAAATAATGGAATTTATTTATTGTAATTAAAGGATATTGTAGGGTCATATAATTAATAAGATAGTATATTGTGAATATTAAGATAGGATGTAATTATGCGAATAATTATTGTTGGAGATGGCAAAGTGGGCCATACTCTTATGAAGGAATTATCTCAAGAAGGTCATGATATAGTTATCATTGACAATAATATTGAAGTAGTTGAAAAGTCCTTAAATACTTATGATATTATGGCTATCCAAGGTAATGGTGCTAGCTACCATGTCCTAAAGGAAGCTGAGGCAGACAAGGCGGACCTACTTATTGCAGCAACATCTAGTGATGAGTTAAATATGCTAAGTTGCCTAATAGCTAAAAAGATAGGGGCAAAAAGGACAGTTGCTCGTATACGAAATCCGGAATATTCAGAACAACTTTTTATTATGAGGGAAGAATTAGGCCTTAATATGGCAATAAACCCTGAGTATTCTGCTGCCAAAGAAATATCTAGGGTGATTCGTTTCCCCTCTGCTCAAAAGATAGAAACCTTTTCTAGAGGAAAGGCAGAACTTGTCCAGATACTAGTTGAAAAGGGGTCCTCCCTAGATGGTCAACCTCTACTTACAATTGGCCAAAGATTCAAGTCCAAGATTCTTATCTGTGCAATAGAAAGAGGAGATAAGATTATTATTCCAAAGGGTGATGTAGTTCTTCAAGCTGGTGATGAGATATATATAACTGCCTCAGCAGGACAAGTAAACACCTTTGTTAGGAATGCAGGAATACTAAAAGAAAAAATCAAGTCTGTTATGATAGCAGGTGGTGGTAGAATCTCTTATTATCTTGCAAAGATGCTTGAAGGGGCAGGAATTGATATCAAGATAATCGAAAAAGATTATAAAAGAGCTACAGTTCTAAGTGAAGAACTACCAGAAGTTATGATAATACATGGTGATGGGACTAACCATGACTTACTCTTAGAAGAGGGAATTAATGATACAGATGCCTTTGTTGCTCTAACAGGCAACGACGAAGAGAATATTATCGTATCTATGTTTGCCTCAAACCATGAAGTAAGAAAAATAATAACAAAGGTTAACAATCTAGACCTTGCCCATCTGTTAGATGAGTATTTACTAGATACAGTTATATCCCCAAGGTATATAACTGCAAATCAAATTGTTCAATATGTTAGAGCATTACAAAACTCCATGGGTAGTAATGTACAAACTCTCCATAGAATTATTAATGAACAAGTAGAAGTGTTAGAATTCTCAGTTAAGATAAATCATGACTTCCTTGGTATTAAGTTAAAAGACCTTGACCTTAAGGATAACTTACTTGTATCAAGTATAATACGTGGCAAAAATATTATTGTACCTGGTGGAGAAGATACTATTGAGCTTAATGACCATGTAATCATAGTTACAACAATACCTTATTTACGTGACTTTAAAGATATAGTTAATCAATAATATTAAGGACTTGACTAGGTTGGATTTATACCAACACAGTCAAGTCTTTTTTTGCTTGTTATAATTTTAAGAAGGTAATCCAATTATTTATCTAACAGATAATTTTGAAAGTTACTGATATCGTCTTTTTTACCTACAACTACAATCTTGTCATGTTCGTAGAGGATTGTAGATGGAGTTATTTCTACACTAGCAAAGCCGTTTTGTTCTATTGCGATGATATTAAGTCTGAATTTATTTCTAATATTTGATTCTAATATTGATTTACCAGCAATCTTTTTAGTTAACATAAGTTCGCTAACAACAATATCGTTTCTAAGTTCGATTGATTCAAGTATACTAGATGATAGGATCTTGTTAGCTAGACGTATAGCCATATCATGTTCTGGGTAGATTACTTCAGCACCTAGTTTTTCTAATACTTGTCCCTGTTCATAGCTTGTTGCCTTAGATATAACCCTTGGTATACCCATACTAATAACGTTAAGGGTTGTAAGTATACTAACATCAATTGCTTGTCCTATACAGACAATAACTGTATCACAGTTTTGTAAACCTACTTCTTCTAAAGTCTCCTTATCTAATGATTTAACAACAAAAGCGTTTTCTATTAGGTTTCTAATCCCCTTAATTTTATTTTCATTTTCATCTATTACTATTAGTTCTTTACCGGCTCCAGCTAGTGCCTCTGCTAGTGCAGTTCCAAATCTTCCAAGTCCTATTATACCGTACTCTATTGATTTTTTATTAAACATAACCTTCCTCCTGTTTACTTAATTATTATTTTAATACTATTATTTATTTCTTATACAGTTTAACCTATGGCAATTGATTCTTCAGAATAAGACACGTTATTATTGTTCTTTTTATGGACAAAAAGGGAAGCTATAGTTAGGGGCCCTACACGGCCTACATACATTGTTCCTATGACTATAAACTTGCTAAAAGGACTTAAATCTGGTGTTATTCCAGTTGATAGCCCTACAGTACCAAATGCGGATACTGTTTCAAAAAAAATATCTATAAAATTAATAGTAGGGTTATCCATAGTAATTAGTAATGTACTAAGTGAAATAAATGATATTGCCACCATTAATAACACGTATGATTTTGATACTGCTTCTTGTGGAATTTTTCTTTTAAAGGCGCTACACTGCTTGTTTGTCATTGTACTGTAGGTACTTTTAAAAAGGGTAAAGCTTGTGGTTGTTTTAATTCCGCCCCCTGTTGACCCAGGAGAAGCTCCTATAAACATTAGAATGATAACAACTAGAAGACCAGCATTAGTAAAACCAGCAAGGGAAAAGGTACTAAATCCAGCGGTTCTAGCCACAGTACTAGTAAAAAAAGCACCAAGCCAGGTTATATTAGACTCTGTTAACTTAATAAGTATGGTTCCAACAGCTAGTAGGGAAGTTGTCATTGTAATAACTACTTTGGAATGAAGGCTTAGTTTTTTAAAAGACCTCTTTGTAATAATTTCATTAATTACAACAAAGCCAAGACCACCAAATATTATTAATCCTGTTGTTGAAAAGTTGATTATCAGATTGTCTTGGTAGTTTGCAAGATTCTTAAATCCTCCTAATATGTCGTACCCACAATTGTTGAATGATGATATAGCATGAAAGATACTTATCCACAAAGCTTTACCAAGGGGATACTCTTTAGAGAAAGCTAAAAAGTTTAAGACTGTCCCAATAGCTTCAAAGGTTAGTGAGATTAAAAGAACAGCCTTAACAAGTTTTACAATTCCTTTAAGAGAATCAACATTTAGGGCATCTTTTATAATTAATCGGTCTTTAAAGTTTATCATTTTTCTTGCAAATAGCATGAATCCAACACCTATAGATGCAAATCCAAGGCCGCCTACTTGTATTAGAAGGGCTACAGTGATTTGACCTAATAGGTTAAAATTATCTGCTAGGTCAATTGGTACTAAACCTGTCACGCACACAGCGCTTGTTGCTGTAAAAAAGGCATCAATAAATGATACATTAACACCCTGGTTATGAGAAAGTGGAAGTAACAGTACTAGGGTTCCTAAAAGTATTAACCCTGCAAAGCCTAAGGCAATTATAAGTCCTGTACTCATTTTTTTTACTTGTTTCATAGCTTTACTCCTCGTTAATAAAAGTTATATTTTATATGATAATAAATTACTTATTATAAAGTGTTCAAATAATAATTATACTAGAAAGAATCTAAAGATTGTATTAAGATTAAGAGGACTAGTATAAATTTTGTGTTAAGATTAAGATGTGGTATCAAGTATTTTTTCTTAAGGAGGCAGTAATATGTATGAGTTTTTAATTATAGAGGCGGACAGGCAGACACGAAGTTTTATTGGTTTCTCCCTTAAATCACAGGGTTATGACTTTATAGAAGTAGATACTGGTAAAGAAGGACTAGATGTATTAAGAAGCAAAAAATTTACTTGTGTAATTCTAGATTTGGAACTATCTGATGTAGATAGTATTAACTATATAAAGGAAATCCGTCTTATTAATGACTCTCCAATTATTGCCTTATCAAAAATAGATGATGTGGATGAAAAGGTGAAAGTTCTAGATGCTGGTACAGAGGATTATTTAACGAAACCTTTCAATATAGATGAGTTATTGGCTAGAATAAGAGTAATTATAAGACATCTGAAAAAGAAACAAGTTAACAAACAGACAGTTTATAGGGTAGCTGATTTGGAGGTAGACTTAGAAAATCATAAGGTATTATTAGAAGGGGTGGAAGTACATTTTACTCCTATTGAATTTAACCTTATAGCCCTACTTGTTCAAAACCCAGGCAAGGTACTTACCCATAGGTATTTATTAAAGGAGGTTTGGGGCTCATCCTTTGAGAGCGATACACAGACCCTTAGAGTATTTATGGCTAATATAAGGCGTAAACTAGAAAAAAAACGTGCAAAAACAAACTATATAATAACAGAGGTCGGGGTGGGCTATAGGTTTGTCGAAAACTAGTCTAAAGCATTAACGTATCTAAAGCATTATACGTATAACCTTTAGTAGTTTCAATTTGCTTGAGGTCTTGTAATAAATAAAGTAAGGGAGTATAGTTAAATTGGAACAATAATATGTTTTTCATCGTCTAACAAGTAGTAACAGATAATATAGTAGTAGGATCTATGAAAAAGATTCATAGTTTAGGAGGAGAGTTTATGAAAAGAAATAGTAAATTGGTTTACAGGGTAATACTACTTGTGATTATTTTGGGGTTACTAGTAGGATGTTCTAGTAAAAACATGGGTAAGGGTGATATGGCTCTAGATGAGCAAGTAGTACCAGCTGAGACTGGGGCATGGGACAATGGATTTACAGGTAGTGTAGATAGTGACCTTGGTGGTAATTTGGATGAGGATGTTATGACAGAAGAGACTAATGTAGATGGTGTAGCTGGTCCTATCAAAGATGAGAACATACTCCATGATTCTAACGACAAGATTATTAGAAAAATTAATCTAGGTCTTGAAACCCAGGTTTTTGATGAGCTTGTTAATTCTATTGAAACCCAGGTAAATGAACTAGGTGGATATATAGAAACATCAAGGATTACAGGTCGCCATTACAATAGTGATAACTTAAGATACGGAACTATCGTTGCTAGAATTCCAAAAGAGACTGTAGATGGTTTTGTTAGAAACCTAGGGAACATTGCTAATATTGTAGAAAAGGCTGAAAATGTAGAAAATGTTACCCTTCAATATGTAGACATAGAAAGTCGTATCAAGGCCTTAGAAATTGAACAAGAAAGATTGCTTGATTTATTAGAAAGAGCTAAAGATATAGAAGTCATAATATCTCTTGAATCTAGACTTACAAGTGTTAGGTATGAACTTCAAAGTTTGAATACTAAAATTAGAACAATTGATAATCTTGTTGACTATTCAACAGTTACTATGGAAATTCAAGAAGTAAGGTTAATGAGTGCAAGTATTGATGAGGAAGAGTCCCTAGGCGATAGAATTGCACGTGGAACAAGGGAAACTTTCTATAACTTTAAAGAGGCTTTTGAAGATTTCCTAGTTTGGTTCATTGTTAGTCTTCCTTATATTATATTTTGGGGTATAATAATTCTTGTAATAGTACTTATTATAAGAAAGCTTATAAAAAAGTTTTGGTATAATAATAACTTTAAGTATATTGGTTCTGGTAAAGAGCCTAGTCAAGAAGTAAAGAAAGAAGATTCAAATATAAGTAATAAAAAAGAATAGGTGGCACCAATTAATTATTAAGAGCAATAAGTTCATGTTATAAATTGGTTGCTATTAATGGAGTAATTTAAATGAACTTGAAAATGGTTGTTTTTATCTTAGGTTATATTATGAGGCTAGAAGGGGCTTTGCTCCTTCTACCTCTAGTTGTGGCAATATATTACAAGGATGCAACTATAGCGTCCTTTTTAATTACTATGCTACTACTTTTTTTGATTGGCTATATACTATCCTTTAAAAAACCCAAGAACCAGATAATTTATGCTAAAGAAGGTTTGGTAATAGTAGCCCTGTCTTGGATTGTGCTATCCTTGTTTGGAGCCCTACCATATGCATTAAGTGGTGAAATACCAAATTATATAGATGCAGTTTTTGAATCTGTTTCTGGCTTTTCAACCACAGGAGCTAGTGTTGTAACAAGAGTTGAGGGGCTATCAAATAGTTTATTGTTTTGGAGAAGTTTTACCCAGTGGATAGGGGGGATGGGGGTCCTAGTATTTATACTAGCAATCGCACCCCTAGCTGGTGGTAGGTCCATGTATATTATGAAGGCAGAAGTACCAGGACCTACTGTAGATAAGCTTGTTCCCAAAATCCAAAAATCAGCCAAGATTCTTTATCAAATCTACATTGGAATGACTATTCTTCTGACCTTACTTTTACTATTTGGTGGTATGCCCATTTTTGACAGTTTACTACATGCCTTTGCTACGGCCGGTACTGGTGGGTTTGGTATTAAGTCAACTAGTGTTGCCCATTATAATCATGCATATACTGATGTAGTTATAACGATATTTATGGTGCTTTTTGGAGTTAATTTCAACTTATATTATCTTATTTTTACTGGAAGTATTATTACAGCTTTAAAAAGTGAAGAACTTAGAAATTATCTAGCAATAATAGGATGTTCAGCCCTTCTAGTAACAATAAATCTAATGCCTAGATATGAAAACTTCTTTCAGTCATTAAGGTATGCCCTGTTTCAAGTAACAGCGATAATAACTACTACAGGTTTTGCAAATGCTGACTTTAACAAGTGGCCAACTTTTTCAAAGGGGATTTTGTTTTTCCTTATGTTTGTTGGGGCCTGTTCTGGGTCTACAGGTGGTGGAATAAAGGTTTCTAGACTATCTATTGCATTAAAGTCTATTGTTCAATACATGAGAAGGATGATTCATCCAAGATATGTAGGTACTGTTAGGTTTGAAAAAAAGCCTGTTAGTATTGATACATTAAAAGGGGTTCATATTTATATTTCTGTATACTTCTTTATTTATTTGATTTCAATATTGCTAGTAAGTGTTGATAATTATGATTTTGAAACTACTATATCAGCAGTAACGTCATGCTTTAACACTGTGGCACCAGGCTTTGGTATGGTTGGGCCAAGTGGTAATTTTAGTCAGTTTTCTGGGTTTTCTAAGCTTGTCCTATCAATGAATATGTTACTTGGGCGACTTGAGATATTCCCTATTATAATGTTGTTTTCACCTAGTCTTTGGAAAAAGGGTAGGCATCATTCCTCCTAATTGCCTGTATATAGAAAATGGACCTATATGAATAGAATAAAATTTCATTTATTCGGTTAGACTATAAGAGATGTAGTTTGTAGTATAATAATATTAGTGAAGGTGGTATTTTATGCTAGGTATGCTTATAGCAATTCTATCAGGGGCCCTTATGAGTATACAGGGTGTTTTTAATACAGGAGTTACGAAACAGACTAATATTTGGCTTTCTTCATGTTTTGTACAAATTACTGCTTTTATAGTGTGTATGGCAGGTTGGATTATTGCTGGTAGGGAAGCGAGCGTTTCTTCCCTTTTTAAAATAGACAATAAGTATATGCTGCTTGGTGGTGCAATAGGTGCCTTTATTACCTTTACAGTTGTAGTTGCTATGGGGAACTTAGGTCCAGCCAAGGCAACCATGCTGATTGTAACTTCACAACTTATTACATCCTATTTAGTTGAATTGTTTGGTATGTTTGGGACTGAAAAGGTAGAGTTTGAATTTCGTAAATTAATTGGTGTAATTATTATAATTGCAGGTATTTTAATATTTAAGTGGGAAGTAGAGTAATAAAAAGTTTTGATTTCTACTTTACTATTGTAAAATTATAAATTATTAGTTAAAATAATAATTGTAAATTATATACGAGGATGTTTGTGAATGGTCTCAAAAAGGAGATCATTTATGGAGTTTAAGAAGTTAAAAATTATTCTTTTGATGTTATTTGTCTTATTAGCTGGAACCTTTTATAGTTGCAGTAAGTATAAGGATTCTAACATCATTTCTTTAGAAGATTCTTCTGATGGTACTTCTGTTTCCGTAAGAGACGAGGAATTAGGACATCTAGAAGAGTCACAAGCTACTAATACTGATATTAACCTGCCAGAAGAATCATCTAAAAACCCAGACCTAGACAATGATATAGATGCACAAGGAGAGACTGTAAATACCCCTAACTTTATTTATGTTCATATATCAGGGGCAGTTAATAATCCTGGTGTTTATAGTGTAGAAGAATCTACTAGACTTTATGAACTAATAAAAATTGCAGGTGGTTTAACTAGTGATGCGGCTGGAGATTATGTTAATCAGGCTGCAACTTTGGCAGATTCCCAGCAAGTTTATATTCCAACAACAAAAGAGGTTAAGGATTCTAGTAACTGGCAATTAACTTATTCTAGGGATAATGGTAAGGAAAGTCAGGGAGCTGTAAGTAGTAAGGTTAATATTAACAAGGCTTCTAAGGAAGAGTTAATGACTTTATCTGGGATTGGAGAGGCAAAGGCTAATAGTATTATACAATATAGGGAGAAACATGGTAGTTTTAAGAGAATTGAAGATATTATGAATATAAGTGGCATTAAACAAGCGGCTTTTAATAAAATATCTGAAGATATTACTGTTGACTAATATATGATAATGAGGTGGTTTTGTGGCGAGAAAAGTACTCGTTGTAGATGACGAAAAGTTAATCGTTAAAGGAATTCGTTTTAGTTTAGAACAAGATGGTATGGAAGTAGATTCTGCCTATGATGGTGAAGAAGCCTTAGAGATGGCTAAGAGAAATGAATATGATGTGATTCTACTGGATATAATGTTACCTGCTATGTCAGGTTATGAAGTGTGCCAGAACATTAGAGAGTTTTCTGATGTGCCTATAATTATGCTTACAGCAAAAGATGATGATATGGATAAGATTTTAGGTTTAGAATATGGGGCAGATGATTATCTAACAAAGCCATTTAACATATTAGAACTTAAGGCTAGAATAAAGGCAATACTACGTAGGAACAGGAAACAAGAAACTAAAGTTAATAAGCAGTTAATTCAAATCAGTAACCTAAAGCTAGATATAGAAAGTAGACGAGTTTATATAGGTGATGAAGAGGTTAACTTAACTGCTAAAGAATTTGATTTACTTGAGTTATTAATGCAAAACCCCAATAAAGTCTACAGTAGGGATGACCTTCTTAATTTGGTATGGGGCTATGATTATCCAGGTGATGTAAGGACCGTCGATGTTCACATACGAAGATTAAGAGAAAAAGTTGAAAAAAATCCTAGCGATCCGAAATATATACATACAAAATGGGGTGTTGGTTATTTTTTCCAAAATTAAATCTAAAGTATGGTTTTTGAATAGTATGAGGGTCAACATTATTGTTGCCCTCTTCTTAATTGGTACGATTCCTTTGTTCTTTCTTGCAAGAGAAATGGTTGATACTTATAACGAGAATGCTAGGACTCAAAGAATTTCTGAATTGCAAAGTCAAGGGGCGTTTTTATCAAATTTAATAATGACATCAGGTTATATAGATGATACTGGTATCGAGAGTGTTAACCAAGAAATCCAAAGAGATTCGAGTTTTTACCAGGCTAGAATTCTTGTCCTTAACCAGGATATGAAGATCCTAAAGGATACCTATGGATTAGAAGATGATAAGACCTTAATATCTAAAGAAGTTATTAATGCACTTAAGGGTAATAGTAGTATTAATACTGAGAAAAACAAAGAATATATTGAGATTGTTCTGCCAATTACAGATAGTACAACAAAAGAAACCCATGGGGTTTTAATTATGAACTTTTCTATCAAGAGTATTAATACCCTATCTGCTGTGCTTGTTAAAAGGGCAACTACTATGATAGTAACCCTAACAGTAATTCTTGCTGTTGTAGCCTTTATGATTTCTGGTAGTTTTATGAAACCCCTAAACAAGCTAGTTCGTACTATTAATAACCTGCAAGAAGGTTATATGGATGAAGAGGTAAGTGTAGAAGGACATAATGAGATAAGAGAAGTACAAAAGGCTCTTAACCAAATGTTAAACAAGATTAAGACTCTAGAGAGTTCAAGGCAAGAGTTTGTTTCAAATGTATCCCATGAGCTTAAGACTCCTTTAACATCAGTAAAGGTCTTAGCTGATTCCCTACTTGCCCAGGAAGATGCACCTGCAGAACTATACAGGGAGTTCTTAGTTGATATTACTGAAGAGATTGATAGGGAAAACAAGATAATTAATGACTTGTTAACCCTTGTTAAACTAGATAAATCATCAAGTGATATAAGTATTACATCTGTAAATATAAATGATTTACTAGAATCAGTTTTAAAAAGACTTAGACCTATTGCAAAAATGCGTAATATTGAGCTAGTTTATGAAAGCTATAGGGTGGTAATGGTAGAAGTTGATGAGGTAAAGTTATCCCTTGCCCTTACTAATTTGATAGAAAATGCTATCAAGTATAATGTGGAAGATGGATGGGTTAGGGTATCTCTTAATGCTGACCATAAGTATTTTTATATTAAGGTTGCTGATTCAGGTATAGGAATTCCAGAAGAAGAGCAAAACTCAATATTCGAAAGGTTCTATAGGGTAGACAAGGCAAGGTCTAGGGGAACAGGAGGAACTGGTCTTGGACTTTCTATTACTAAGAATATAGTTTTAATGCACAAGGGTGCTATTAAAGTGTATAGTAAGGAAGGGGAAGGGACAACATTTACGGTTCGTATTCCTATTAATTATATAGAGTAAGTCATAATATATATGACTTTGTCATATCTTGAAAGGTTTGGTGTTTATGCAATATTTTCTTGCTAATAAAGAGAAATTGTTAGAGATAGATTTAGGAGCCAATAAGAATGAAACTAAGGTAACAAGGACTAGTAAGGCCATTAGTAAGAGACTAACTTTTTTCCTGATTCTTAGTCTCTGCCAATTGTTTCTTATATCTTGTTCTAATGAAAACAAAGACAGTATTTCAGAGACGACTGATGAATCTCAGTATCAAATTTATTATCTTGATGCTACACAATCAAGTATAGTTAGTGATACCTATACGGCAAAGGAAGATAAGCCTAAGACTTTAATTAGTGAACTTATGGGTGTTCTAAGTAAGAATCCTCAAAGTTCAGCTATGAAAAAGGCAAAGCCTGATATTGTAGTAATGCAAAGCTACCGCTTAACAGATGATGGAAGGTTAACCTTAGATTTTAGCCCAGAATATAACGACCTAAGTGGGGTAATGGAGGTCTTATGTAGGGCCACTATAGTAAAAACCCTAAGCCAGATAGAAGGCGTTGATTATATTGAATTTACAGTAAGTGGACAGCCACTTATGGATTCTAAGGGTAAACCTGTTGGGATAATGGAAAGCAGTGATTTTATAAATAATACTCATGCAGAAAATGTGTATGTTACTGTTTATTTTTCTAATGAAGAAGGCACAGCTCTGCGGGCATCTAATTTAAGGATAACCTATGATGGTAATATTCCGATTGTAGAACTAATACTTAATAGACTTATCTTAGGCCCAGTAGAGGAGGGTATGATAGGGACAATACCTGAAAATACTATCCTCAATAGTGTAACTACAAAAGAAGGAATTTGCTATGTGGATTTTAGTTCAGAATTTGTCAATTATAACCCCAATATTAATCCTGAGGTTGTAATTTATTCAGTAGTTAATTCATTGGTAGAACTATCATATGTTAATAGGGTACAATTTACTATTAATGGTTCAATAATTGACGATTATAATGGCATACCTTTTAATGGTTTTTTCGAGCGTAAGCTTGAATTAATTGATGGGAGTAGGTAAGGGGAGGTGTGCCTTTGAGAGTCAAAAGACCAATAGTGTGGTTTTTATTAACCTTTCTTGGAGGAATGGGTCTTTATAGGTTAGACCCATTTCTCATCTATATTTTTCTTTTTATACTTATTCTAATTTTAGTATTTATCTTGTTTAAAATATCAAGAACTTCTTTGATTAATTTCATATCCTATAGCTTTCTTCTTATCCTACCAGTATTCTTTCTTCTAGGTTATTTTACTATGAAAAATAATAATATGCCCCATGATTTGGACACATATTTTGATGAAAAAATTGGAGCAAGTATTATAGGAAGGGTAAGGCAAGTAGAAGATAAGGAAACCTATCAACTTATTATTCTAGAAGAAGGCATTATTGTCCTTGATAATGATAAAAAGATAGGAAATGACAGGCTAGTTTCAAATGATAGATTCTATAGTGGTGGTCTAAAGGTTTATAACAAGTTACATATGGACCTAAAAATAGGCCAAACCATATCTTTAAAAGGTGAAATAAGTAAGTTTCAAAAGGCAACAAATCCTGGCCAGTTTGATGAGTATACCTATAATAAAATCTTAAAGAATGATTACAAGATTTATTGTGATAGGGTTCAAGTAATAAACGAAGAGTATTCACCCTATAATGAGTTTTTACAAGGTGTTAAAAATAAAATAGGAAGAGTATATAAGAACTCTTTATCAAGCCAAAATTCGGGAATTTTATCTGCCATGGTCCTAGGTGATAAGGCAAGCCTTGATACTGATATAAAGGCCCTCTACCAAACCCATGGTATCTCACACATACTTTCTATATCAGGTCTACATGTATCCTTGATAGGTATGACCATTTACAAGTTACTAAGAAAAACTGGTATACCTATAGTCTTAGCGGCATTTCTATCTATCATATTTATTTATTCTTATGGTGTTCTTACAGGTTTTGGTGTTTCAACCCTAAGGGCAGTAATCATGTTAATCCTTATGGTCTTTTCGAAAATCCTAGGCAGGACATATGATATAATCTCTGCTGCCTCTTTGAGCGGCCTTATTATTTTGATTAATAATCCCCTACAGATTTTTAGTACAGGCTTTTTATTATCTTTTGGAGCAGTTCTTGGAATAGGTCTTATTTACCCTTTTATCTCTAATGTATTTCCTATTAAAAATAAGTTTATAAAGGTCATTGTAGATAGTCTTTTAATAAGTCTAAGTGTGCAAATTGTTACCCTTCCGATTCTTCTTTATTTCTTTTTTGAGGTCTCTGTTTACTCAGTTTTGTTTAATGTTATTCTAGTCCCATTTGTATCTGTTATTATAGGTCTAGCAATAATTGGAGGAGTCCTTGGCGCAATTTACCTTCCTCTAGGCATATTTTTTCTTGCTGGAAGTTCATATATTTTAGACTTTTATGAATGGGTATTAAGTATTGCTAACAGGCTCCCCTATCATACCTTAATACTAGGAAGGCCTAAAGAAGAGGTTATTCTAATCTATTATATAATTCTACTGGTTTTCCTTTTGCTTAATTACTGGAAAGAAAGTAAATATAGTAGCTTTATCCTTTTTGGCCTAGTCTTAATTTTTGTACCATTTAGAGCTTCAAATCTAGAGGTTACTTTTATTGATGTAGGTCAGGGGGATGGAACCTTGATAGAATCAGGTAATGGTAAAAAATATTTAGTTGATGGTGGTAGTTCTAGTGTAGGAGAGGTTGGAAAGTATAGAATAATTCCTCTCCTTAAATTCAAGGGAATAAGCCAGTTAGACTATGTGTTTATATCACACTTTGATAAGGACCATGTAAATGGAATTATTGAAATTCTAGAGGCTATGGATGGAAAAGGGGGCAGTGGAAGTATATATATTGAAACTCTTGTTCTGCCTAGATATGCAAATGATCCTATTAGAAATGAAGTAAATTCTATAGGAGGCTATGATAGCTATGAAGCTCTATCTAGCTTGGACCTTACAGAAGATGATATGTATAAGCAAGTCATATCTATTGCTAGAGACAAGGGAGTAAAGGTTGTCTACATGGGTGAGGGTGATTATATAAAAGATGGTGATATGATAATAACTTGCTTACATCCTATAGATGATTTTTATTATTTTAATAAGAATGCATCTTCCCTTGTTCTTAGTGTAGATTATAAAGATTTTGCTATGTTGTTAACTGGGGATGTAGAAGAGGAAGGGGAGGAAAACTTGAATGATGTATTATTGGAAAGAAATATAAATCTGGACTTTACTAGTCAACTATCACAATATGATATTCTGCAAGTAGCCCATCATGGTTCAAAGAATTCTACATATAATGAGTTTTTGCAGCTGACTAAACCTAGATATTCGATTATTTCATGTGGCAAGAATACTTCTTATGGTCACCCTCATAAGGAACTATTAGATAGGTTAGAAGATTTTGAAAGTAGAGTGTATATAAGTTATGAAAGTGGGGCCATTAGTGTAATCACAGATGGAAGTAGTATGATAATTGATGAGTTCATAAAGGAGTAAGGTGCTATCTTGTCTTATAAAACATTATTAAGATTTCCCATATTGATTGACAATAATTAGTCAATTTAATATACTTTTTTAGAGTGGTCTTTTAATTTTCTAGATCATTACTTGACTTATATTAAATAACGAATACAAGGAGGAGTTAGGACCATGCTTAAAATAAGTAATTTTACCAAAGTTTATAAGGGTGGCAAAAAGGCAGTAGATAATTTAAGCCTAAGTGTTGAAAAAGGTGATATCTATGGTTTTATAGGCCATAATGGGGCAGGTAAAACTACCACACTTAAGGCTGTTTCAGGAATACTGGATTTTAAAGATGGGGAAATACTTATTGATGGATTCTCAATCAAGGATAATCCTGTAGAGTGTAAGCAAAGACTTGCCTATATACCAGATAATCCTGATCTATATGAACATTTGACTGGCTTACAATATATTAATTTTATTGCAGATGTTTATGGGGTGCCACAAAAGGAAAGAGAAGTTTTAATTAATAAATATGGAGACTTGTTTGATATATCAAAGAATTATGATGATTTAATATCTTCTTATTCTCATGGAATGAAGCAAAAAGTTGCGATAATTGCAGCCCTAGTCCATACTCCTAAACTTTTAATACTTGATGAACCCTTTGTAGGATTAGACCCTAAGGCTTCCCACGATCTAAAGCAAATCTTTATTAGACTTTGTGAAGAAGGGAGTGCAATAATCTTTTCAACCCACGTTTTAGAGGTGGCAGAAAAGCTATGTAATAAAATAGGTATAATTCAAGATGGTAAATTAATAGCAGATGGTTTAACAGAGGATGTAGTAGGTGATAAGAGTCTAGAAGATATATTCCTTAACTTAGTAGAGTCTAGGGAAGGTGATGCATAATGAAAGACTTAATATTATTAACAAAGGTTTCTCTAGGGGCAACCTTTAATTTTAATAAGTTATTTAAGAAAAGAAATTTAAGGTACAACATTAAAAAGTTACTTGGTATAATAGGGGCTATACTAGTTACCCTAATAGTACTAGCATCTGCATATTTATATAGCTATGGGATTGGAAGTATACTTGCTGCTTTTGGACAAGTAGACATACTACCAGAACTTGTAATGGCCGTTGTGTCTATCTTTGTTGTTGTAACAACAATTTCGAGAGTTAAGGGAACCTTGTTTGGTTTCAAAGATTATGACCTAATAATGTCATTACCAGTAGCCCATAATGTAATAGTTGCTAGTCGTTTGCTAACCTTATATATTATAAACCTAGCCTTTACTCTTATAATAATGGTTCCTTCTAGTATAGCCTACATAGTCCTTGTAAAACCAGGGGTTGGCTTCTACATTTACACTATCCTTAGTCTTGTTTTTGTACCAATTGTTCCAATGATAATAGGAACTGTTTTGGGAACAATAATAGCATATGTATCATCCAAATTTAGAAGGAATAATTTTGTAAACCTTTTACTGTACTTCTTGCTAGTTGCAGGAGTATTTCTATTTAGTATGGTAACATCAAGTTCAGAAGAAGCCATAGGCCAGAGTGCTGAATTTATAAGAGACAAAGTATCTTCTATATATCCCTTATCATGGATATATAGAGATATTGTGATAGACTATGATATCCTTAGCCTGTTATTATTTATTTTTATATCACTTGTATTTCTTGTAGTTTATGTTGTGGTAATTGGCCGTAAATTTAAGGAAATAAATACAAGTATTACATCTATTAGAACTAGTACTAAAAGAAGGAAAAGAAATTATTCCCTATCAAGTCCCATCGTTGCCCTATATAAGAAGGAGTTATCAAGATACTTTTCATCTCCTTTATATGTTCTTAATACAGGGATAGGAATGATTATGCTCTTGATAGGAGCTATTGCAACCCTTTTTGTTAAGAGTGAAACTATAGACCAACTCTTAGAGATGCCTGGATTTAGTGAACTAGCAGGGACATACCTACCCATGGCAATACCATTTTTTGTGGTAATGGTATATACTAGCGCTTGTTCAATATCATTAGAAGGAAATAATCTATGGATTATTAAGTCTATACCTATATCTACAAAAGGAATATTTTTAAGTAAAATAGGGGTAAATCTGACTGTAATACTTCCCCTTACCCTTCTAAGTATAGTGCTACTATCTATGGGGTTAAGTATTTCGCCATTTCATGCTTTAATAACTGCTGGTATGGCAATTGTTTATGCCTTCCTAACATCTTTCCTTGGGCTTTTAATTAATCTATTATTCCCAGTGTTTGATTGGAAGACTGAAGTAACGGTAGTTAAGCAGTCCTTGTCTGCATTTCTTGCTATGATTGGTGGACTAGTAACAGCTTTTATACCAATAGGTGGACACTATCTTTTAAGTGATCTTATAAGTCCAACTATGATAAATTTAATATTAATTGGTCTAGTAGGCTTAATTGACCTTATAATATATCTTATCCTTATTAAGGTAGGTACCAGAATATTTAGACAACTTTAAAAAAGGCATAATAAAAGGACGAATATTTTCTTAATAGAAACTATCCGTCCTTATATTAGATGGAAATCAGTGTAGTTATACCAACCATTCAATTCTCCTGGCGGTATTTCATTTAACAATAAATCACTCACGCTTTCGTCAATTTTTTTAATGTAATAAATTTGAACATATATTAAGTTGTAAAGATTAATTTGAACAGTATATCTAGTGATAGTTTACCTTGTCTAGGTTTAAATGGTATGATTTTGGTGGTGACTTTCTTCCTAAATTAGAAGCTAATCAATCTTAAAACTTAAAAAGCGTAATCAACACTAATCTTACTTCTTTAAACATAAATAAGTTAAACTTATGACTAGTCGTTCAACTTAAGGTAAATTCCATTGCTTTAATTCGAACAATTATAAACTTATCAAGGTTTACTAATAAATAGGCATTAAGCAAGAATTATTGTATGGTTGGTATAATACCACTTATTCCATCGACTTAATTGTACCATAAAATAACCAAAAAGTAAACAATAATTCTGAAAATATTGCAAGA
>JAAYRG010000093.1 GCA_012518885.1 Clostridiales bacterium
AAGCCATATCAGCGCCACAATTGGAGCATTTATATTGTACAACCATATATCTCACCTCGAAAAAAGCTGTTGCAAACTTGCTATAATAATGAAAGGCTCTTTTGCAACAGCTTAATAATTAGCTTTTTAACATATTATTCTTTCTTAAGGCTTGCCTTTAAAGCTTCTAATTCATCATCAATATCTGCGGAAGGTGTAGTAGAATACTTATTGATTAAATCATCAATACCCTTATCTTCGCTAGTTTGATTTAGTTCTGCCATTGCGTTAGCCTTGTCTAGAGCTGCATCAGCCATATCCTCATATCGCTTAAAGCTAGCTATAGAAGAACTTGTATCAGTCATAGAAGACCCTACCATCTTGTTCATTCTTTCTCTTGCTTTAGCAACATTAAGTTTACCTTTAATAACATCTTTTCTAGCTTCTAACTCTGCAATATCCTTAACCAACTTATCATGCATCTCCCGCATCTTCTTTGCGTTAGAACTTGCAATATTATAGTTTTCTTCTAAGAGGGTAAGTTCTTTTGTTAACCTAGCTTTCTCTTCTAAGAACTTTCTAGCATCGTTTTCTTCGTTGGACTCTAGTGCCTTAATGGCATAAGATTGCATCTTATCAATTTCTTCCTTGCACTTGTCGAGTTCCCTTTTAGCTCGCTTTTCTTCAGCCATAATAGCTGCTGTTTCAGACTTGACCTTACCTAGGTCTTCGTTCAGGTTACGAAGGGTCTGGTCTATCATCTTGGCTGGATCTTCAGCCTTATCTAGTAGTGCATTAATATTACTTGACATAATGTCTTTAAACCTTGTTAAAATTCCCATTACATTACCTCCCTTAGATATAATATATTCAATAAAAATTAGTTTAACGATGTTTCAAAAAAATTAATAAATAATCTTATTTTAGTCTATTTAATAAAATCCCCTAAGTCAAGTTAATTTTATCTTACAAACGCCGAATTTATCGGGAATATGTTGGTCAATATTTTGGGATTCTATAAGGTATCAGGGGTGAAACTCTTCCTATTATAAAAAGTAAAAGAAAAAGAATTGGTGAAAAGGTTAGGATATTATTACTGGTTTAGGGGATATTATAATAGGAAGAGATATTAAAATCTTATATTAAAATAACAATTAAAAATAAAATAGAAAAAAATAAAAAAACTTGAAAAAAAGTATTGCAAAATAAATTAGCCTGTAGTATACTAAGAAATGCTGTGACATTGATAGCGATGAAGCGTGAGGTTGCTACTCATAGAGTAGGTTTTCCGTGGAGCGAATGTCAAGTTAGGAAACTGACGGCAAGTCACTGTACAAGGCATAGCATAAATTTTGCAGGCAGATGTGTTCTGTAATTATAAGGAGAATAAGCGAGGCTTTATTTTTCGAGTTAATTATGACACACCCGGTCGAGTGTACAGTCACCGCTTGTCGTACTGATATTAAAGTGCGAAAAGGAGGCGACTTTTTTTATGGCAAGTCAACAAATCATGAGAATTACGCTAAAGGCGTATGATCATCAATTAATTGATCAATCTTCTTCAAAGATTATCGAGACTGTTAAGAAAACAGGATCACAGGTGAGCGGACCAGTTCCACTACCTACTAAGAAGGAAGTAGTTACTATCCTTCGTGCTGTTCACAAGTACAAAGATTCTAGAGAACAGTTTGAAAGAAGAACTCATAAAAGACTTATTGATATCATAACACCTACTCAAAAAACAGTAGATGCATTATCAAGATTAGAAATGCCAGCAGGTGTTTACATCGATATCAAAATGAAAACAAAGTAATTTAAGACAAGTAGGATTTATCCTTAGGGTTTATATATAGGGAATGGTCAAAGGACCTGCACCAGATAGACCATCTAGGATGATTGCATCAGTAAGATGTAATCCGCTGTAGATTAAATAGGAGGTGCAAAGAAACGATGAAAAAGGCTATATTAGCTAGAAAAGTAGGAATGACACAAATCTTTAATGAAGATGGACGTTTAATTCCAGTAACTGTATTACAAGCTGGACCATGTGTTGTAACACAAATCAAAACTGAAGAAAACGACGGTTACAATGCTGTACAAGTAGGTTACGGCGAAATTAGAGACGTATTAGTAAACAAACCAAAAAAAGGACACTTTGCAAAAGCAGGTGTAGCTAATAAAAGGTTTATTAGAGAATTCAAATTCGATAATGCTACAGATTATGAATTAGGACAAGAAATCAAAGCTGATATCTTTGAAGAAGGTGACAAAGTAGACGTTACTGCAACTTCAAAAGGTAAAGGATACCAAGGTGTTATTAAGAGACACAACTTTGGTAGAGGACCACAATCACACGGTTCTAAACACCATAGACATCACGGTTCAAGTGGTGCATCAGCAACACCATCTAAAGTAGCTAAAGGTAAAAAGATGGCTGGTCAAATGGGTAACGAAAGAGTAACCATTCAAAATCTTGAAATTGTTAAAGTAGATGTAGAAAACAATTTAATCCTAGTTAAGGGATCTGTACCAGGACCTAAGAAAGCTTTGGTTACTTTAAAAGAAACAGTGAAGGCA
>JAAYRG010000094.1 GCA_012518885.1 Clostridiales bacterium
AAAAAATAGCTATAACTTACTTTAATCATGGATAGAATTATTGATAAATCATATATTAAGTATTTTATACCTCATGAGATCGGTTCTTTTTGCCCTATTAAGCTATATGAAATGAACTACTCAACTGATACAATAGCCTCTATACTAAGCTTGTCTAAAGAGGAGGCTAGAAGACTTGTTCTCTATAAAGATTCACTATTAAGTAAAATAAGCAAAGAGTTTGGTAAGCCACTAACAAAAGAGCATATGGATAAATATTTTACTTGGTCAGAGGGTGATGAAGGCCCCTCCTTAGTGGATATTATATTGGAATGGAAATAGTAAAGAAGCTAGTAATGCCTATTACCACATTGGAATTATGGCAAGTATATAATTTAAAGTCTAATATACAAGTAGCTAAACAGGAGGACTGGATATGGAGTATATGGGAGATGATAAATTCTGGGATGAAAAGTTTGCTAGCAGAAGTGACGAGCTACTTGGTCCAGAAAAATCTCTAGTTGATAATATTGAATACTTCAAAGTTGGAAGTGTTCTCGATATAGCCTGTGGGGATGGTAGAAATTCAATGTTCCTACTTGAGAAGGGTTTTGAGGTCACAGGTGTGGACTTTTCAAGTAGGGCACTTGAACGTTTGAATCGTTTTGCTAATAGAAAAAATTATACTGTTGAAACAAAGAAGATTGATTTAAGTGATATAGGTGCCCTAAGTAATATTGGAGTATTTGATAATATTATAATTAACCATTATAGATTAAGTAAGGAAGTACTTGCAAATATCCATAATCATATATCTGAAAATGGGATACTATTTGCTTGTGGCTTTGGCCATAAGCATCAGGCTGATGAAAGAATTAGAAAAGAGGATTTGATTCAACCTTCAGATTTTGAGGAAATTAAGAAAACATTTGGCTTAGTTAAATATATGGAAAATAAAGATGATAGAGGTTTTTTTGTTACATATATCTTTCGAAAGATAAGTAATTAATATAAAGTATTGTTTTACATTAAAACTATAAAGGGGTATTTATATGTGGGATAAATTAGACAAGCCATGGCAAGAGGCTATAAGTTTAGCCTAGGATTCCTATAAAAAAGGTACTATACCCATAGGATGTGTAATCATAAATAAAGAAGGTCAGATAATTTCAAAGGGACAAAATCAGATATTTGACCTATTAGGTGATAGTCCATTAGCAGGAACCAATATGGCTCACGCAGAAATGAACGCTTTAATAGGACTTAAGGAAAGTGAACATCCAAATATTAGGTCATACATACTTTACACAACCATGGAGCCATGTCATATGTGTTTTGGGACTGCAGTAATGATGAATATTAGAAATATTCACTACGCGGCAGATGATGGGTTTGCCGGTGCAACTTCCTTAAATGAAAAGTTAGACTATATAAAAAGAAAAAGCGTTAATATTGTAAAGATTGGCGAAGAACTTGAGGCATTTCAATTAATCCTACAATCTGCATACGAGTATAAGAGAAAGCACCCAAGAATTGAAAACATACTTAGTAGATGGAGAGAAGTAAATAACCTAGCTATAGATATTGCTAAAGAATTATATGGGTCAGGTTATTTTGAAAGAGCTAGAGATGAAAATAAATCCATAGAAGATATATATAGTGAAGTTATTATGAAATATCTTAATACAAAGATAAGACTATAGGTGGACAGGCTAATGGAGAGTAGCAAGATTATTTTAATTTTGGAGGAGTATATATGAAACTTATGTGATTGCAGTTATGATGATAGGAATTGAAATTATATTTAGTATATGTCTGATTTTAGTAATAGAAAAATTCTAAATTAAATCATGTAGCAAGAGTGTCTAGTTTACTAGATAAGTTTAGTAAAAATTAATTTTCCATAAAATATTAAAAATTGATATAGGTCAATTAAATAATCGCCTGTTTGATATAAAATAAAATTGTGATTACATAGTCAATATAAACCACAGGAGGTTATGATAATGAAAAAATATGAATGCATTTCAGGAGCTTATATATATGATCCAGCAGAGGGAGATATTGATAGCGGTATAGAACCCAACACACCATTCGAAGATGTACCAGAAGACTGGGTATGTCCAGTGTGTGGTTCTTCTAAAGATACTTTTGATGAATGTGAATAAATAATATAGTTACTAATTTCAAAGACTTAATAGCTATTATCTATAGTTATTAGGTCTTTTATATTTTTCAAATTTAGTGTGTTAAAATGGTAACTATTATTGATTTATTTGTAAAAGTAATGTAATCTGTATATATAGCCGTAATGGACATGCCTTACTAATACAGTAATTAGATATGTGAGAGTAATACTGTCTCCATATCTATATCTAATGATAGGAAAAGATGGTCAACCAAGAAAAATGCACAGTAACTTTGTAAACTTATTAGTTTTATCAAAGGAGATGAGCAAATGGCAGTTAAAGAATTAAAGCAAGAGAAGAAATCAAGAGTAGCAAGAGACCAAGTTTTGCTAGAAGAAATGATGGCAGTAAGGAACAAATTAAACAAAAAAATATATAGAAATGGAAATCGACTAGTTGGAGCAGATATACTTGAGTTAAGTAAACAATTGGATAAACTTATTGTTGAATATTTAGACCTGAATTAAGAATTGATTTAACATACATTCATAAAATAGAAACATTGAAAAAGTCCCCTATTATAGAGGACTTTTTCTTTTTACTAATGTCTAGCTTTAATGTAAAATTAAATTCATGTTAGCGTAACTTATACATAATTCAGCAAGGGCCATACCCATAGCGAAAAATGATAGGATGATAATTAAGAAAACGGCAGTTTTATCATATACAAGTTTATTCGTATTATTTAAATCCGTTGATTTAAAGTTAGCAAATAATAGTTCAAACCCAAGGAATATAAAAATGATTGGCCACAACTTAAAGATAAATTCATATGAAAGATTAGTTATAAAACCATTCAATAAGAAGAGTATTCCAAAGGTGATTAACATAATTCCTAAGGTCAAGCTACCAACCCTATGTGTTCTCATTGCAAATTCCTCCTTTATTAGCTATTAAGGCAAATACAGTTATTCATTTTCTTCATCTAATTCTTGTTTTTTCCCTCGAATTAAATAAACGCCAATTGCAATAATACCAAGACCAATGACAAGCTGTGGCATATAATAACCGAATAAATATAAGAAATTACTTAAATAATCTGGCAGTATTCGAGAAAAAATAGAATAAAGGTTATTCCATAATATAGTGATACCTATAATAATAAGAATTACTGCAAGTATGTTTTGATGTTTTTTTTCAAACTTCTGATGAGAAATATTCTCTAAAAACTCAGGTACTATGATATAGCCATCTTCAAGTTCATAAAACTCATCATCTGGTGTAGAACGTAGGTTATGTGTATCAAAAAAGCTGTAAAACCATATTATCATAGCAAGTAACATAAGTGGCCCAACATTTAACCAAACGCTAGTAAACATTATTAGGAAAAAGCAAGACATAAGGCTTAATCCCCTTTTCATAAACCCCATATACATTTGTCCGGCTCCTGGTACTAGGGAGAATATGAATGTAAAAAAACTATTTTTCTTTCTAATCATTTTTGATAACCTCCATGTTTATTATAGTATTGGAAAAGTCCAAGATTTGATTGCTAAATTTATCCATACCATTACGTATTGAAGAAGCAAGAGTTGGTTGGTTTGGATCTTTCACCCTTATCTCTACAGGTATAACATTATCCGTATTGGAGTAATATGGTGTCTTACTTAGAGAAAACATCAAGACAATAGCACATAGTGATGCAGTAATAACCTTAAGGCTGTACCTGAATAATTGCATTTTTACTGAAGCCTTTGCCGCCTTAGTAAATTGTATATCAAGTCGTTTGGATTTCTTTAGGATATTTGCTTTCATGTCTACAGGGGCTTTGATTAATTCTTTTTCCATCTCATTTGCAAATAAACCGGAACAATGATCACAGGAACTAATATGTTCTAAAAAAAGTTCTAAATCAGAAGGCTTAAGTTGGCCCTGTTTAAGAGCGCCAAAGTCTGATAAAGAAATATGTCTTTTAACGATAGAAAAATCTTGTTCGTTACTATTTATTTTATTCATTATGGATACCCCCTTTTAAATATTTTTTCTTAAGTAAGGCCCTAGCTCGGTAGATTTGAGTTTGGACAGTTTTCAAATTCTTACCCGTTTTTTTGGCAATTTCTGAAGCTGACAGCTCATTATAGAAATAATCAAGTGCAATATCCCGGTATGGCTGTTTTAGGCTGCTACACCTATCAAAAAGCTGCTTTCTAGCTTCTAGTTCTAAAATATTTTCTTCAGGAGAAGAAGCATCTTCTTTTTGCAGAAGAAAATAATTATCTTCAGTAGGAATCACTCTCTGATCAGCACGTTTTAGAAAATCCAAGCATTTGTTTGTAGCGATACGGCTAAGCCATGCTTTCTCGTACTCACGATTAAAAGTATCTATATGCTTGTAGGCGGAAATAAAGGTTTCTTGTGCTAAATCTTGAGCTTCAAAGTAATCTCTAACAAGCTTGAAACAGATGGAGTAAATTAAGTTTTGATAGGTATCAATTAAGTATTCATAGTATTGCTCATTGTTAATTTTATCCGCCTCCTTTCTCATTCTTTAATTATAACGAATCAAAAGTTCATTTGTCTTCAGATTAAGAGAAAAAATGAGAAATATTTTAATTGAATATAATATACAGTATGTTAGGCAAATAACAAAATAGACACCTAGCTCAAATGATTACAAATTAATTCATTGACGTTTATGATTTGCTATATTATACTTTTTTTATAAAGTTAATAAAAGGTGATGGAGTTCACCAGAACCGCATAATGCTAATGACTCCTACAGGTAATAACAATACTATTCCTGTAGGATTTTTTTATGACTAGGAAAGGGGTTACTTGTTATGGCTGCAAGTTTAGCAGTGATTTTATTACTTGGATTAGTAGCAAAAAAGATCTTTGAAAAATTAAAGTTACCTGGTTTATTAGGGATGTTAATATTAGGTGTTCTTATAGGACCTTATGGCTTTAATTTACTTCATGAGGACATGCTCAAAATATCATTAGACTTAAGGAGTATAGCTTTAATAATAATTTTATTAAGAGCAGGATTTGGACTAAATAAAAATGATTTAAAGAATGTTGGTATCCCAGCACTAAAGCTGAGTTGCATACCAGGGTTATTAGAAGGTTGTTTTATTGCCTTTGCCTCTGTAAAATATCTTGGTTTCACATTTGTTCAAGGCGGAATACTAGGCTTTATTATTGCTGCCGTTTCTCCTGCTGTTGTTGTGCCATCTATGATTAAGTTAATGGAAAACAACATTGGCACAAAAAAAGGGATACCGACTTTGATATTGGCGGGTGCATCTCTTGATGATGTCTTTGCAATTACCGTATTTAGTGCTTTTTTAGGTCTATATTGTGGTTCCAATATGAATATAGGTATACAATTGTTAATTATACCAATTTCAATAATACTTGGTATCATGGCCGGAATAATCATTGGATTTGTACTTATTATTATTTTAAAAAAATATCATATTCAAGATACCAATAAGCTATTATTAATACTTGGTGTTTCTATCTTACTTAATCAATTAGAGACTTTATTAAAAACAAAATTACAAATAGCGACCCTTATAGGGGTGATGACTATAGGTTTTGTATTGATTGAAAAACTGCCTGATGTAGGGAAGAGACTCTCTAATAAATTTAATAAGGTTTGGATCTTTGCAGAAATACTCTTATTTGTATTAGTAGGAGCACAGGTAGATATGAATGTAGCCTTAAATGCTGGTGGGATAGGTATTTTAATACTAATAATAGGTCTAATGGGGCGAAGTTTAGGAGTTATCATATCTTTAATAGGTACAGATTATAATTGGAAAGAAAGATTTTTTTGCCTTATAGCATATATCCCAAAGGCAACAGTACAGGCCGCAATGGGTGCAGTGCCATTGTCCCTAGGAGTAGAATCAGGGGATGAGATTTTGGCTATAGCAGTATTATCTATAGTAATTACCGCACCACTAGGTGCAATTGGGATCAATAGTTTGGCAGAGAAGTTACTTACAGAAGAAAAGTAACAGATAATGGGGAATGGATAAACGAAGGTGCTATATTTGGAAGTATTGACATAGGTCCAGGCAAATAGGGAAATTCCTCTATGGATTATGTTAGGAACAAATAATAAGTTTAAATGATAAGTAAAAGGGTGTATAGGAAAAACATGTAATTAATATGAAGTAACTATTTATTACTTTATTGTCTTTTCTTATATACCCTTTATTTTCGTGTTCTCTTAACTTAGGGTTTTTATGTACTGACTTGGTGTATACCCTGTATATTTTTTAAAGACTTGACTAAAGTACTGAGGATTATTACCATAGCCAACTTGTTTTGCTATATCCTTAATATTGTCATTCTTGTAGAGTTTCATAAGGTTAATTGCCTCATCCATTCGTTTGTTTGTTATATACTCAGAAAAGCGTATTCCCTCTTCTTTGATAAATTGCTTGCTTAGGTAGTCCACATTAACAAAAAGATAGTTTTCTGCTAGCCATTTTAAAGATAGGGTTTCAGAGGCAAGGTTTTCTTCTACATAATTTTTTAATCTCATAATATTACTTGTTTTTGAAGTATCCTCCTTAGCATGGAGTGACAAAAGAGCTTGAAATAAGTCTTTTATTTCAAATATATTATTATAGGAGTATAGCTTCTTTAAAAAATCGAAGGATAAGCTTGTAGAATTTTCTGAACTTAAGCTTATTTCTAAGAATAAGTTTACTGCAAGTGTTTTTGCAGTCCGAATGTTTTGGCTACTTGGAAATAATGAATTTAGTAATTCATTACTTTTACTTGTGTTGTTTGATTTAGTAAGTTCTTTAACAATTCCTTGTAATTTTTGATGAGAAACAAAGGAATTGGAAATTTCAAAAGTCTCGTTTTCAGAGATTAATAAAATTCTCTCAAATCGAGAAATCCTCTTAATTACATTCTCAAAAAGTTTTTCTGTTGTTTGGGTGTGTTCGATTCCTACTTCAAAGGAAGTTGTTTGCTTATCATAGAATAACTTTGATAGTTCTAGTTTAAAAGTCTCTTGTAAGGAGAGTGTATCTAAGGATGCTAAGAATATAGCAGTGTTCCTAACATATATAGCAGGAAAGTCAAGGCTAATGTTAAGGGATTTTAGTATCCTATTTACATCTTTTATAAACTGAAAATGATAGGTTTCCTCAACAAAGAAGCAGTAACAAGCAGTTGTGCAAGAGTTTTTAGAAACCAAAAAGTTTTTGTACTTTCTAAAAGTAGCATGTAGGTTTTGTGGACTTTCTAAGGCCTCCATAATAAAAGATTGTTGCAAGGGAGTTTGTAAGCTGCCTAAGATTTTTTCCTCTTCTTGTTTTTTATGTAGTTCTTCTTCCATAATTTCCTTTGAGACATTTACTAGAGTATCAATTAGTTCTTGTTTTATAGTTGGTTTTAGAAGGTAGTGTTTAATGCCATTTTTCATTGCTCTTTTTGCATATTCAAACTCTCCAAAGCCAGATAAAACAATGAAAGTAATGTTGCTATCAATTTTTTTAGTTTTTTCGATAAGGTCAAGTCCGTTTAGTATTGGCATCCTAATATCGGTAATTACCACGTCTGGATATTCATCGAAAATAATATCATAAGCTTCCATGCCATTCTTTGCAGTTCCTATTAAATCATATCCAATAGACTTATAATCTATCATATCAGAAAGGGATTCACGTATAATTTGTTCATCATCAACTATTAATAATCTAAGCATTCATTCATTCCACCTTTATGCAACTTATAATTTTTTTGGTATTTGTAATAGGACAGTAGCCATCTCATCAATATTATAAAGCTTTAGTCCGTAATTACTACCATAAAGTAATTCTAGTCTTTTGCTAATATTATTAAGTCCAATACCTGAACCCTGAGAAATTATTTCATTATTCCTTAACTTATCTAACAAGTTATCTTCAAACTGGGAACCTGTATTAGATACTTTTATGATATAGTCATTTTCTTCTTCTTTAACCGTAACATGTATATTACAGTACTCGTCATTGTACTCTAGAGAATACTTTAAGGCATTCTCCACAAGAGGTTGAATACAAAGTTTGGGTACATAGATATCAGATATATCCATTGGTGTTTCAAGGTAAAAATTCATTCTATCCTTAAATCTTATTTTTTGGATATTAATATAGTTATCCAAAATAGATAATTCCTTACAAAGAGGTATAAGGTCTTCTTGGCTAGAGACCGAGTATCTAAACAAGCTAGCTAGGGAGTGAGTAATAGTGGAAATATCATTGGCCCCATACTTTTGTGCTAACCAGTTAACAGTATCTAAGGTATTGTAAAGGAAATGTGGGTTAATTTGTTGCTGGAGCATTTTTATCCTAGTATCCTTTAATAATATTTGTTTTTCGTGGTTTTCGTCACGCAGCATTTTTACATTCTTAGTCATCATATCAAAGCTATGGTGCAGTTGGCCAATCTCGTCAGTTCTATCTTTGTACCTATAAATATCTTGAGAAATATCACCTGTTTCACCAAAGGTTTGAATCTTTTGAATTAGAAAATCAATATGCCATAAAATATTCTTCAAGAATATTCTTACTAAGAAAAGGATACACATACTAAATAGTAAGGTTGTTCCTAGGGTTATGTATTTAGTTTTTAGTACTTGGTTAAATACTGATTCATAGTCTCTAAAGTATACGTAGTTCCAGTTAAAGGGAGAAATATTCCCCTTTATAATAAACTGTTCCTTACCATCAATAGATATAATATTATAAGAATTAGATGGATATAATTTTTCCTTAACAAGGTCTAGGGCAATGTCATCTTGATAGGACAATTCAGGATATATTCTTTTTTCGTTAGCTATTAAAACAAAGTTTGAATTATCTGATGTATATCCAGCTGATCTTAATGCATCCTCTATTACAGCATCTATATCTATAATAATATATAGACTTGCAAGGTCAGTAAGGGTTAGGTACTTTATTTGCCTTATTCTCCTAGTACAAGCTACAAACTTGCCAGATTCCTTTTGTGCAGACCATACAACCTTACCTGATGCTTCATCTGCCAAGGCCTCGATTTCATCAATGTTAAAGGATTTTATATATTCGTTATTACCGAGGTTAATATATTGTTTGTCAGGAAAATAAAGGACCATTGACTTAACATATTTATTATAAAAAGTGTAAGTATTCAAAGTTTGATACAGGTTTCTTCTGGTTATGGCAATTCTGTTATTATTCTGTGCATTATTTAAATCTATTAGATTATCCTGTACGTAATTATCCGTTAATATGCTATATGAGATAGTTTCGATTTCTTTAAGGCTTGACTCTATAGATGTAGATACATTTTTTAAAAGAGCAGCGTTAGTCTCATAAAGCATCTTGTCATATTCTTGTGTTAACAAGTTAGTGCTAAAAAAGAAAACTATAAGTATGAAAACAATGCTAGTTATAATTATGTATAAAAACTTATTATAAAGTGGCAGATTTGCAACTTTATTTTTAAATTTCCATAATTTTTTTAGGAGTTTTTCTTTGTACATTATTATCGTTCCTTTTCTAGAGCCCTTCTTTTTTGACAATTACAATTAGTATTTTACTATAAGTTTACCAATATGTCCAAAGAAATGTGTCGAAACATGTCAGGATATTAAAAAAATCCATAATTATACTCAAGATGTCACAATATCAATGAGCGTTTTTAACAATATAACGGTTTTTTTGTTGTTGGTAACGGTTTTTTAAATTTACATTAGTGCAAAATTTATATAATATTGAGTCAAACAATAAAAGGAGGGTATTTATGAAAAGAAACTTGTTTAAATTGTTTGTTATTTTTGCTTTAGTACTAACTATGTTGGTGGGGTGCGGTTCTGATTCTAAGGGTAAAGATACTGCTAAAGACCA
>JAAYRG010000095.1 GCA_012518885.1 Clostridiales bacterium
ATGAAATGGAAAACGGTTTATCCTTGTCTACTTCTGAAATACTTGATATTGCACAAGGAGTAGATTCAGATATGACATCATAAAGGACTTAGGGTACGTATAATAATGTACGTACCCTAAGTCCTTTATTTTGAATCTTGGGCTATCTTACAAGCCTCAATCACATCTTCTAAGGTTCCAGCAGAGATTAGGAAACCGCTATTATGGCAAAAAGAAAGAGTTTCTACTCCACTTATAGCCTTTAACTCATCTGCCGTCTTTCCTCTCCATTCTACTGGAAATGGAACTTTTAGCTGGGTTGTTCCTACAGCCGTAGAGACTCCTTGCGCATTATAGCCTCCCCTGTCTGAAGGATATACAACGAATTCTATGTCTGTACCATTTACGAAGTTTTTCCATGGTGCCCTAGTTGGTAATACGCAAATTTTATCTTGTGCCTTTTCAATTGCTTCAAACACAAAATCTTTGGCCTTATTTACACTATTTATTAGATTAATCTTTTTTGATAGTATCTTAAGGGCCACTTCTTTGGCTTCATGGAAGCATATATCTGAATCTACATCTTCATCCCAATTAGGGTTAAAGAGAGAGATGATTTCAGCTAAATCGTTCTTTTCACCTGTATTATCAGAATAATCAAGGGGCTGAATAAATGTCTTATCAAAATTCTCTGCTTCCTCTTCTGAAAATATCAAGGTGCCAAATTCCTTCCATAAGAGTCCAAAAGCTGCATATGGAATTCCATTATCGCGTACTAATGCACCTTCTTGGTGATGATCAAACTTACCCCCACCTATATCAAAAACTATACCATCAAAATCCTCTGGTACAACGTATCCCCTTATAATTTCAATATCTGGATTAAGATAGGTTAGTAGGGCTGCACTAAATACATCGTCACAATGGAATTTACCTGAGTGGGTAAATGCTCTTTCTGGAAGTTTTATATCTTGGTTATCTTGTGTCATATTATATCCTTTCAAATCTTTCTACTTCTGTTACAAATATTGTTGCTCCACCAATACTTACCATAACTTGAGATGATTCAAAATTAGCGTGATTGCCAGGATTTGCAAGCATCTGTTGTCTTGGACCAACCTCTTTTTTAACTATTGATATTACTTCATCTACCTTATCTTCATCTGTTCCTATCATTAAAGTGGTATTACCTTCACGTAAGAAGCCACCTGTTGATGAAAGCTTGGTAACGTAAAAGCCCTTCTTATTAAGTTCTTCTAATAAATGTGAACTATCAGAATTACGTACAATTACATATATTAATTTCATTATCTCACACCCTTTTATATTATTTGATTTAATGCTTTTCTTATTCGTCAATTAGACCCTATAACTTTTAACCCACTATATTTTTGATCATTAATTATCTTTTCAAGTTCTAATAATTCTACTGTAGTAAGCTTCCTATAAGACAAATAATCATTAAAGAAATTAGATAAGGACCCATTAAATAGCTTATCAAGTAGTACTTCAGTTTCAATTTCCTGTACTTCCCTTTTTGTTATTAAAGGAGTGCAGATATACCCTGGATCTTTTCTTTGTACTACTCCCTTATCTATTAGTCGTCTTATAACTGTGTATGTTGTGTTCTTTTCCCAACCTATGTATTCCTTTATAATGTTAGCAATATCTTTAGCTGGCAATGATTTGTTTGACCATAGCAGCTCCATAACATTTAATTCACCTTCATGAAGACGTAGAGTTGGCTCCTCCATAATATCTCCTCTCTAATAATCCAATCCTCTTACTGAATCATCTGAAACTTAGGTAAACGAGATACATTTCTATACAACTACTTATATGTCGATAAAGCAAAAATACAGTCTACACAAGAATTATTTCGAAAACCATGTCAAATCTAAGTTCTACTCTTGTCGTATTTTGAAAGTTTTTCTTTCTACTTGTGTAGTTTCTATTATTATTTATTTTAACCATTAAGGAATTAAATGTCAATACTTTACAGGTAGGGGTCTTTCTATCAAAAATTCCATAAAACATCAATAAAACATATTATTCTACTAAGATAGTCTGTTTAGTATTTTAGTAAAATAATCTGGCAGGGGACTTTCAAATTCCATATATTTATTACTTCTTGGATGTATGAAGCCAACTACTTTTGCATGTAGGGCCTGGCCTTCTAATTTGAACCTTTTATTCTTAGGGCCATATACATCATCTCCAAGTACAGGATGGTTAATACTTGCCATGTGGACCCTTATTTGATGAGTTCTTCCTGTTTCTAAGCTACATTCAACATAAGCAAAATTATCTTTTAGATTATTTATAAGCTTATAATGAGTAATGGCAGACTTTCCATTTTCATAATTAATAGACATCCTTTTTCTATTTACAGGATTCCTACCAATAGGAGCATCTATAGTGCCCTCTGCTTCTTTGAAGACGTTATATACTATAGCATGATACTTTCTAACTACGCTATGGTCCTTAAACTGCTTAGCAAGAGCCATATGGGCAAAATTGTTCTTACATACTACTAGGGTACCTGTAGTATCCATATCAAGACGATGAACTATGCCTGGACGTAGTTCACCATTTATTGTAGATAGGTTATCTTTGTAATGATACAATAAACCATTAACTAGGGTTCTAGAGTAATGACCATTTGCAGGGTGCACTACCGTTCCCTTTTCTTTATTTATAACAATAATATCATCATCTTCATAGATAACATTAAGAGGAATATTTTCTGCCTCTACTTTATTAATTTCTTCTTTTGGCAGGGTAACTCTGATTATATCCTCAGTTCTTACCTTGTAATTTGCCTTAATAGACTTATCGTTAACTTGAACTAAATCATCATCTATTAGCTTTTTAACTTGGCTTCTTGTCAAATCCTTACGATTTTCAACAATATATTGATCAAGTCTTGTACCCTTGTCCTTGTCTTCTACACACAGTAAGAACTCTCTATCAGCAGGAAAATCCTTATCATACTTATAATCATATTCACTTAGGTCTTCTTTAGCCAACCTATCGTAATAGGAATTTTGAGCTTCTTGTTCGTATTTGAAGTACTCTGTAGCATTACTAGTCTTAATTCTTTTCTTAACATACTTATTGCTAAACATATATAATTAATCCTCTGATTTTTCTAAAAATTCAAAGTCTTCATCCTTGTAATAAAATAAGGCTAAAACTAAAAATACCAATGTAGATACTGTTACATAACAATCTGCCACATTGAATATTGGAAAATTAATTAAGGCAACGTATAAAAAGTCTATAACATAGTTTAACCTAATTCTATCAATAAGATTCCCAATTGCACCTGCAATAATAAGGACAAGCAAAACCCTTAGAATGCTATAACGCTTACCTTCTGGTAGCCTAATATAAAAATATACTAAGGCAATTAGTATTAGTACTGAAACAACCGCTAAGCCTATTGCATTACCACCAAATATACCAAATACTGCTCCATCATTCTCAAGATACTGAAGGTGTAGTACTCCAGGTATTAGTTTGATCGGATCCTGGTCTTTTAAGTTTACCACCGCCAAGTACTTAGTGTATTGGTCCAATGCAATTAGGGCTATTAAAAATATAAAATATCTTAAGTTTCTAGTCTTCATGTGTCCTCCAAGTTACTAAATTACTTTTATAACAGGTAAATTACCTGTATTAATTCTTCTCTATTATAAAACGAGTAGCCTCTTCAATCTCCTTGGTTGAGACATTAGTTTCTATGAATGCTTGTCCGATTTCTTTAAGAAGAATAAACTTTAATTTACCTGATTCTTGCTTCTTATCACGGGTTATATTATCTAATATTGCTTCAATATCTAAGCTAGTTGATATGTTAGTAGGCAACTTAAAATCTTTTAAAATACCAACAACTTGATTAAAGGCCTCCCCTGTTAAATACCCTCGTTGCATGGAAATATAGCCTGCAGCAACCATTCCAAGGGAAACACATTGCCCGTGTAAAAGTTCAAAGTTGACATACTTTTCTATGGCATGACCAATAGTGTGGCCAAAGTTAAGTAATGCCCTGTCCCCTTTTTCTTTGGGGTCTTTTTCTACAACATTCTTTTTTATCATGCAACTTTGATAAATAATCTTGGTGATTGTATCTATATCAAAATTATGGATTTTTTCTTCATTGTCTTTGAGCCAATTAGCATAGGCTAAATCAAGAATAAAACCATGCTTTATTATCTCTGCCATACCATTATAAAAATGGTCCCTAGGTAGGGTTCTGAGAGTTTCGACATTAATATATACAGCACTTGGTTGATGGAAGGCACCTATCATATTCTTATAGCCCTTAAAATCAACTCCAGTTTTCCCACCAATACTACTATCAACCATAGATAAAAGAGTGGTAGGCATTTGAACAAACGAAATACCTCTTAGGTAGGTTGCAGCAACATAACCAGTCAAATCTCCTACTACCCCTCCACCTAATGCGATTAGAATATCTTTCCTATCAAACTTCCATTCAATTAGTTTGTCATAGAGGGAATAAACCGTATCAAGATTCTTATAAGCTTCGCCTGCATTAAAAGCAAAAGTATAAAGTTCTTTAGAGTTTTCTTTTGCTATAGGTAGTATTTCATCTGTATAAATACCATTAACATTAGAGTCTGTTACAATACATATCTTTTTGTCCCTAGTGTCTAAATCAAGAAATAACTTACTTAGCTTGTCATAGCCACTAGTTAGGATAATAGGGTATATTACTTTACCCTGGTATTTTACTTCAATATTGTAAGACATAATAACTCCTATTCATCATCACTTAAACTAAAAAATTCTATATCATAATCGTTTTGATTTTGTTCTTGACTTATGGTATCTTCTTTAACTTCTAAACCTTCATTTGAAGAAACGAAACCTTGGTCAGTCATTTCTTTTACTTCCACATATGGTCTTTTTGCTTCTTCTCTTTGGCTAAGGCTTGCTGCCGCTTCTTCAGAAACTAAAGATTTTAAGTTGGCAATTTGAATATCAAAGGCATCGCTTTCTAATAATTCAAATTGGGCTTTGGCAAGTTGCTTAAACTGTGCCTTATATACTTCATACTGCTGTAGCAGTTCAATTGATTGTTTATGTATCTTTTCTAAGTCACTTTTAGCTTCTGCTACAATTGACCTAGCCTTTAATTTTGCCTCATCAATTATAAGGTCTCTTTCCTTGTTTGCAGCATTAACCGTATCCTCTGCAGTCTTCTCTGCTAGAATTAAAGCCTTTTGCAAGGTTTTTTCAAGAGACTTATAGTAGCCTAGTTTTTCTTCTAAAACAGAAATCCTATCATTTAGGTCAGCATTACTCTTGTATAACTCTTCATAATCTACTAGCAATTCTCCTAGGAAACTATCTACATCCTCTTTGTTGTATCCTAATCCTGATTTAAAAACTTTAGCTTGTATTTCGACTGGTGTAATCATACCTTCCTCCTAACTGTACTTTAATAATAATACTCGTAATCTTCCCTTTCTAGTAATTCCATCTTGCCCTTTATATATAAACTTACCATGGCCCCTAATAGAAATAATATCATCATCTTTTACAACATAGCTATTGGATGTTATTTCCCTTCCATTAATAAAGACCCTACCACTAGAAATTAAGCTAGTAATTTTGCTTCTTGATGTCTTAAGGGCTACTGCTATTATTGCATCTAGCCTATTAGAGGTTATTGTTCCTTGTATTTCTTCAAAATTAGGTCTAAATGTATCTGTATCAATGTCAGCTAAACTACAAAGAACATTGGTATGTTTTACCATGAACAGGTTGTCTATAATAAAGTCACTAATACTGCTTAGGCAAAAACAATAAGCCTCCCCATCTTTTACTAGAATGTCACCAATAGTACTCCTATCTAGTCCAAGTCCGAGGATAGACCCTAAAAAGTCTCTGTGGCTTAATTCATCACTAAACCTCTTACTTACAGGTTTTATGTGAATACATGATATATAGTCCTTATAGTCTATATCAGTACTTATGCCTTTAAAAAAAAGGATTTGTCTCTCTGCACCTTCATAGCCGCCGTAACTTTCATAAGGTATCTTGGGCAAATCCTTCTTAATAGAATGAAATATACTGATTTCATTAAGATTAAGGAAATCAGTATATGTTAATATTTCTTTATAATATGCTGTAGTTCCAAGCTCTTTAATTCTTTTAATAAATATTTGTTCTTCTTTATCTTGATGCATCAAATTTAAGCCTTTCTAATATGTTGTCTAAAGTAAGAGATAGAAGAATTGCTGACAGAATTTCACTATAATGTAACTTATTAATGGCGAAAAATCCGCTACATTAGACCTGAATATTGAATACTTAAGTAAATAGCGGATTGGTTCTATTATTGGGTTTACTAGTTCCGTAATAAACTTACGTAGCCTATTATTGTTTGGAAAAAAGGATATTACTAAGTAAAACAATAATAAAACCTCTAGTACCCCAAAAAAAGTGTAAAACACATTATAAATGAGCTTCATTAATCTTAAAACTCCTTATTTAAAGTAGGAACCTCAAATCCATTACTTTCAAGCAATTGAAGATAATCACCTGAAATATCAATATTTTCAGGAGTTACTATAAAAATGTAATTAGAAATCTGATGTAGTTTTCCATTAATAGCATAAACACAACCTGAAACAAAGTCCATAATGCGTTGTGCTATGTCAAGATCAAATCCTTCTAAGTTTATTACTGTAACCTTTCCAGACATTAATAAATCACATACGTCTTGAGAGTCTTCAAAAACAGTTGGTTTCATAATAGAAACTTCAAAACCTTTTGGAGTTGACCTTATAGGTACTATTTTACTAGAATCATTCTTAGTATTTCTACTTCTTCTAGCGAATGAGGATGTGTTGTTAGATAAACCTTCCACACTATCATCCCTTTCTTCTTGTTTTGCTGCAGCCTTCTTCTCAGCTCTTGCAGCTCTTTTTAGTGCCCTCTCTTGTTCCTTGCTATCATAATCATCAAAATCATCATAGAAGTCTTCGTCTTCATCATTTAGTCTAAAAAAGTCTAAAAATCCTTTTACAACATTAGCCATAACATTATCTCCTATAAAAAATTTATTCTATTTAATCCTATGTCCTGTGAGTAACAAATCCAATGTAAATTATCCCTTGTCCATTAGGTTATAGGCTGTAATCTCTCTCTCCAAATATACCTGTACCTATTCTTACCATAGTCGCACCTTCTTCAATGGCAACAGTATAGTCTCCTGTCATTCCCATTGAAAGTGTGTCCATAATTACATTATCGATGTTTTTTGCTTTTATGTCAACAGATAATTGTTTCATTTTACTAAAATATAGCCTGTTTTCTTCAGGGTCTGTAACATATGGAGCAACTGTCATAAGGCCCTTGATATTAATATGTTCTAACCTCGAAATTTCAAGTGTTGCAGAATATACTTCTTCTTCTTTAAAACCAAATTTATCAGGATCTCCTGCAATATTAACCTCTATAAGGACATCGACTGTAACACCTCGTTTCCTCGCTTCCTTTTCAATCTGCTTAGCAAGCCTTATTGAGTCCACTGAATGGATTAAGGAAACCTTATCAACTATATATTTTACTTTGTTACGCTGCAAATGTCCAATCATATGCCACTTTAGGTCTTTATGCTTGTCTTCATTTAGAACTTCAATTTTAGAAACAAGTTCTTGGACCTTGTTTTCACCAAAGTTAACTATACCTGCTTCTAGTGCTTCTTCAATTAGGTCAATCGGCTGAGTTTTACTAACCGCTATAAGTGTTACTTCATCTCTATTTCTTCCTGCCTTATTACAGGCTTCAATTATGTTCTCTTCAATTTTTCTTAAGTTATTATAAATCATTATACTACTTCTCTCCTTATATTACACAACATTACTAGTATATAATTTGCTGTTCTATGGCAGTATCTCCTACTAGGGCTATTTGGTCATATACAGATAGACCATAGGAAGTTCCTTCCTTAACTACTGTATACTCTTTACCTTCTTCAACAATTTCTATTCGTCTAAATACCGCATACCCCTTATTAACGTTATAAACACCCTTTAAGGTAGCTTTCTCATTAAGCTTGAGCCTTTGACCAGTCACTGATTGTATCCAGCTATTTTGCTCAAATAAGAGGGTATTAACGTAGCAGAAGTTCTCATCCTCATAGAATATTTCTGTTGGCACAAAGGTAAGCACTAATTCATTCTCTTCATCATAGGACTCAAGGACTAGTCCCTGTTCATTAGAATCTCCACCCTTAGTGAAGTATTCGTGGGGGATTAAGTAGAATTCCTTATCTACAATAGAAGAAGTCGGTATCTTAAGACCAGACTTTTCATCTATTTTTAATTCTATTTCAACAAATCTTTGATTGATAAACTTCTCCATATAGGAATCTAGAGTAATTTTACCAAAATACTCGTCCCCTTTTTGATAATAAGTAAAGTTTCCAGGACTTTCAAGCTTCTCATTTAAGAACTTAATTGTTACTCGCCTTATATCTTCTTCATCTTGACTTGATAAATATTCATAGGTCTCTTTACTTAAGGGGATTATAATATCCCAAGAATTATCAGTAACTAGCTTATATACAGGAGTACCTGCTTGATAAATCTCATCCTTACGTAGCAAGGTCTTACTATAGTTCTCCCCTTTAAAATGGTCATATGTAATATCATTATCTGTTAATTTCTCATAATTATCAAGTGTATAAGTAATTATGCCGCTCTTGTTTGAGTTTACAACTTCCACATAGTCACGATTACTAACTTCATAGCCCTTTAATGAATCATGTTTTTGCTCATTCTTTATCTCAAGAGATACGTTGTTTAAGTCATATTTGAAATCATAAACTGATATGAAATTGGCATTACTATAATTATTACGAAAATCCTTAATTTCCTTCTTAATCTTAGCAATTTCTTCACTTTTAAGAGTGGTATTATTTAGGTCATCACTTACTAAAGCTGTAGAACTTTCGTTCTCGTCTATGGAGTAGACTACAGAGTTTCTAGGTACCCTATCACCATCCTTATAATAGTAATATACATACCCTGCCCTATTAGTATTATAAACTTCTTCATTACGTAAAATAAGACCATTATAAACAGTCTCTTTGGCAATTGACCCCCTTCTTACTTCATATATTGTTAGGTGGTCCTTAGTTAAATAAATATAAAAACTAATAGCTATATATATAACTATAAAGATAAAAACAATATGTCCAATATTAATTGATCTTCTTTTTCGAAACTTTGCAACTTTTGGCCTGTTATCCAAGAGTGGGTCTCCTTTCAAATGTATACTTATCTATATTTAAACTTTGTACATGAATGGTATATAATCACCACTTTTATGCAAGACTATGTTATAAGTTTAATGCATTAACCATCTATATGTATAAGCTATATTATACTTTTATTTTCATCATAAATAAAGGCCTATTTAATTTTTCTTAGGTATATTCTTTACAATGTTGGAAATACTATACAAGGAAGACGAAAAGGAGGACGAAAAATGAAAACTCTTGATTATATTTCTTTAGTTTTAGTTATTATTGGAGCAATAAACTGGGGACTTATCGGTTTATTTGAACTTGACCTTGTACGTGTTGTATTTGGTGAAATGTCAATGCTATCTAGAATAATATATACTTTAGTAGGAATAGCAGGCTTATATTCTCTTTCATTTTTTGGTAGAATTAGAAATGATGATTAGAGATAATACTTTGACAATTGAATCTATTAATTTATTCAAAAAAATGAAGTTATCACTAGCTAAAAGTGATAACTTCATTTTTATATATTAATATTAATTTTATTTTATAAGATTATATTCTAATACTAATTCCAAATATAATCATAAATATTCAAAGTCTGTCTCATACAAGTCTAATCTATTATAAAGACACACTAATAAACTCCTGGATGGATTCTGGTAAATCATGGGAATCACGAGATACACTTAGAATCAAATCCACCTCAAAGGTGTCAGATAAAGTCTTTAATTTTTCAAAAACTGGGATGAGTTTATCTATGTCTTGATTTTCTAAATGAGATATGTTTAAAAAGCTGTCAAGATATATAGCTTCAAGATCGTGGTCTTGAGAAATAATACCACTTATAAAACCTAAGAATTCATCAGTATTCTCTATAAGATATGATTTAACATTAATTAAACGAACTTTATTACTCAATTCAAACGCGTGCTTATCGGTCTTGTCAAGATAAACAATAGTACCCATTGCTTTCTCAACAGCATTGTTTACCTTATCTAGTAAAATTTTAGTCTTGCCCTTGCCTTTTGCTCCTGTAATTAACTGTATCATTGTTATCTCCTCCTTATAATAATGGATATTATTTGTTACTCATAACTGCTTATATAATAAATATTAGCTGATATGTACAACCACTTATATAAGTATAAATCAATTATATTACAATATTACTCAAAAAACAACCGATTTAACAAATTCTTTATAACTTTTGAAGTGTCACATCTTTTATACATATCAATTTTATTATATAATTTTAAAAAAGTTCCTGAGAACTATTCTAAAGAATGGTTTTCAGGAACTACTCAACCATACTTAATAAATAATTCATCTCTTCATATAGATTATTACCACCTTTTGCCTGAAGTACTACAGAAATATATTCATTTCCGCTATCATCAATGCTATAAAGGATTAAACAGCTACCAGCTGCATTAGTGGTTCCAGTCTTACCACCAATTACGGTAATATTATCAGGTGAACTTGCCTTACCAAGTAGATATCTATTAGTATTCATAAATTGATGGGAATTTATACTACCATCAGCCCTATGATATTCGGCAGTAATACTTGATTTATGAATTATAGAAACAAATTCTTCGTAATTTAAGAGTTCATTAAATATTAAGTATAGATCATATGCAGTTGTATAATGGTCTTCGTCATGTAGACCATGGGAATTAACAAAGTTTGAATGAACAGCTCCTAGTCTTTTGGCTGTCTGTGTCATTTCTCTAGCAAAGGCTTCTTCAGAACCTGATATATGTTCTGCTATCGCTATTCCTGCATCATTACCAGAGTATATTAGGAAGATACTAAGTAAGGATTCTAAGTCAATAGTATCCCCTTCCCTAAAGCCACAAAGTTTTGCACCAGGTTCTGTTATGTTGCTTGCATTTCTACTAATTGTAACTGTATCTTCTAAATTTCCTTTTTCCAATACAACAAGTGCTGTAAGTATTTTAGTGATACTAGCAGGATACATTTTATTATAGATATCATCTGCGTAAATAACTTCATTACTAGTCCTGTTAATTAACAAGGAAGATGTTGCGGCCATATTCTCATCTTCCTGTAATTTAGATACTGGTATCACTGTTAAGTCCTGGGCATAAAAGTCCGCTCTATACACATTACCTTCTTCGACAAAAGACTTACTTGTCTCTTGGCCATCTTGATAATATGGGATCTCAACAGTTTCAGTACCACAAGCTGCCAGTGAAGTCATTATTATTGCAAATAATAGGATACTAAGCAGTTTTTTCATTTTATTTGTAGGCTTCGCGCCAGGATAAATCGCCGCGTTCTAAAGCTTTAATTAGTAATTCAGCACTTGCTAAGTTTGTTGCAAGTGGAATATTATGAGTGTCACATAAACGCACAACATTGTCTACATCTGGCTCATGTGACTTTGGATTTAGGGGGTCTCTTAAGAAGATAACCATATCAATTAGGTTATGTTCAATTGAAGAACCCATTTGCTGCTCTCCTCCAAGATGACCAGCTAAATACTTGTGTACATTTAAATTAGTAACCTCTTCAATAAGTCTACCTGTTGTTCCGGTAGCATATAGGTTGTGCTTACTTAAAATACCTCTATATGCTATACAAAAATTCTGAATTAAAATCTTCTTTGCGTCATGTGCTATTAGTCCTATATTCATAATGCACTACCTCCTTCTGTTGCTCTTTTGCAAACTAATATTAAGTACTAAACCTACAGCTATCATACTGCTAACTAAAGAGCTTAACCCATAACTTAAAAAAGGTAATGGCAACCCTGTATTAGGTAGTATAGCTGTAACAACCCCAATATTAACAAATACTTGAAACATAAACATACAGGCTACCCCAATTGCAATAAGCATTCCAAGATAATCTGATGCATTATGTGCTATTTTCAAGCATTTTACAATTATTAATATATAAATTAGTAAAATTAAAAATGTTCCAATAAATCCAAATGCTTCTCCAGCTACAGAGAAAATAAAATCACTTTCTGAAACTGGAACATAGGTATCGCTTAGGATAGCTTCTTCTCCTCCATCAAGAAACTTACCTGTAAGTCCTCCAGAACCAATTACTTTAATCGAATTCTCTTGCTGATACATAGTATCAGCATATTCCTCTGGATGCAAAATAGATAATACCCTAATTTGTTGATTCGGAGACAAGAGTACTTGGTAGTCTTGCTGGACGTACCAAAACAGACCTAAAAATAATGGTATTCCAATAAGTAAAACCGGAAATATAATCTTATAACTAAGGCCTGCTGCATAAATCATTGCCAAAAAAATGAAAACAAATACCAGGCTAGATGATAAATCTGGTTGTGATAATACAAACAGTATTGGTATTCCCATTAATATAATTGATGCAATAATCACGGGGAAGGTATTAAGCTTGTCTTTAACCAAGGTAAAGAATTTTGCCAAAAATATAATCATAATTACCTTACCTAGTTCAGAAGGCTGAAATGTAAAATACTTCAAATCAAGCCATCTAGTAGCACCATAAGCACCTACACCCTTAATCTTTACTGCTACCAATAAAGCTATATTAATTATATATAATACTACAAAAAATTGACTAATAAAATGGTAATCAATTATAGATACAACTAGGGCTACCATAATTCCTAATACTAAACCCAGTATCTGTTTTTCTAGTAGTCGTTCCCCTTCTTTTTGAGCTAGGGATATTAAGAAAATACCTAGGCTACTAAGCATAAGGACTAAAACTACTAACGATATATTATAATTCTTTATATCGTACTTCTTAAAATTAAGCATAAGTGAAACCATGCCTTTCTAAGCTAAGGAATAAGACTTCTTATGTCACAACAATCTAGTGTCTTATGCCACAAGGAAATCCTCGTAATTAGTTCTTTTTCATATCCTTAATAGGAATATTGGCATAAAGTACAGGAACATTACCATTGTGTGATTCAGATTCGGTTTGTGATACCTTAATCTCTAAGCCATCCTCTTCTATTTCGATGTACTTTGTTATGACTTTGATAATATCATTCTTCATTTGCTCCATCATTTCTGGTGAAACGCCTGCCCTATCAGATACTAAGACAAGTTTAAGTCTATCCTTCGCTATGTCTTTTGATGTCTTCTTCTTAAAAAAATCGAATATGCCCATTGTTTAATTGTTCCCCTTTCTTTAGCTTCTAAAAAGATTTGCCAATTTACTAAAAAACCCTTCTCTTACAAATAGGTCCATAAATGGTACCTCTTCTCCTAATATTCTACGACAAACATTCATATAGGCTTGGCCAGCTAAAGTATCGGTTCCAACTAAAGGCTCACCCTGATTTGTTGATATAACGATGTTCTCATCATCAGGTATTACACCAATAAGGTCTATTGCAAGAATTTCAACAACATCGTCACTTGACATCATATCCCCGCGTTTTACCATATCAGGTCTTAGTCTATTAACGATTAAATTGATTCTTTTCATTTCATTTGCTTCCAATAGGCCAATAATTCTATCAGCATCTCTAACAGCTGATACCTCAGGTGTAGTAACTACTAATGCACTGTCTGCTCCAGCAATTGCATTCTTAAAGCCTTGTTCAATTCCCGCAGGACAGTCCATTAATATGTAATCGAACTCTTCTCTAAGTTCATCAGATAGCTTTTTCATTTGCTCTGCGGTTACTGCTGTCTTGTCTCTTGTTTGTGCAGATGGTAATAAAAACAAGTTTGGATAACGTTTATCCTTTATTAATGCTTGTTTTAATCTACAATTACCTTCCACAACATCAACTAGGTTGTATACTATACGGTTTTCTAAACCTAATACTACATCTAAGTTCCTAAGACCGATATCAGTATCAACCAAAACAACCTTTTTACCTAATTTAGCTAATCCTGTTCCTATATTAGCTGAAGATGTAGTCTTTCCAACTCCACCTTTACCAGAAGTTACAACTATTACTTCTCCCATGTTCTTATTCCTCCAAGCACAACATATTAAATTATAAATGTCAGGCTACTTATCGTATGCCAAGACTGACTTTTATTCGAGTGTTATAGGTTTATATCGTTAATTGCATCTTTATTAAGTGGTTCAATATAAATATTGCCATCTTCTAAAAATGCTATTTTGGGTACTTTTTCATCTTCTACTACCGGCTCATCTGGTGACCTAGCTATGGATTCTGCTATTCGGATTTGTCCCGGTTGCATATTAAGGGCTACGACAAATGAATTAGTATTGCCTGAAGCCCCAGCAAAAACTGTTCCTCTTAGAGTTCCTAGCACGACGATGTTACCCTTTGATACAATACTTGCACCTGGATTAACATCTCCTATAACTATAATACTAGATTCTGACTCTAAGACTTGTCCAGAACGTAAGTTACCTTTATAGAATTGTCCTGTAGTATGTGATAATTCCATTAATTTTTCATCTAGGGTTTTTTTGAATATTTCTTCTCTTTCTTTATCTGTATCTATTACACAAACTATGCGTAACTGTGTCTCTTCACTAATGATGTCAAGAATTTCCCTCTGTTCTTCATTAGAAAGGTCCCTACCTTCAAAGCTAATACCCATCTCGGCATTGTCAAAGAACTTAGAAGATTCCCTAAATTTTTCTCTTATTTTGATTTTTAGTTCTGCAAAAGACATTTCGTTATCTAATACAACTACAATACCATATTTATTACCTTTAATTATTACGGAATTATCCATAGAAACCTCCTGTTGACTCTTAATCTGAAAATGCAGGTGTATTAGCTTCAGGTTCCTGGGCTTCTCCTGTTAGAAGTTCACCTTCATCACTTACTTTAAAGTAATAAGAATAGATATCCTTAGCTAGTGCTACTGCATTACCTGAAGTATATCCATTTGGTATTACAACTGTAACAGATATTTCAGGATTTTGAAATGGACCGTAGGATACAAATAAAGCATGGTTAGCATTGCTCTTACTAACTTGGGCAGTACCTGTTTTACCGGCAATCTCAATTCCTGCTTCTCTTAAATTACTAAATAATTTACTAGTAGAACTTTTATTACCATTGCCAACTAGATACATACCCTCTTGTACGTATGACCATGTGCTATCTTTAATCTGGTCTAATTGAGTATAACTAGCTTCATTCTCAACATACTTGTCGCCATCTTGTATCTTATCTATAACTGTTAAATCATATAACTTTCCACGACTAGCTATAGTAGTTACATAAGTAGCTAAATCAACTGGTGTAAATATGTTGGTACCTTGACCAATTGATGAACGAATAGCATCACTATCTGATACAGAAGTGTATGAGGTTGTAGCAACTTCCTTTTCTAGATTAGAAGTACCTTCCTTGCCTAGTCCTAACATACTTGCATACTTACCCAGTATATCAAGGCCCGCCTTGTCATTAAAATCACTTGCTCTAGTTGAAAGTCTATAAGCTAGTTCGTAAAAATAGTAGTTACATGAGACTTCCAAGGCCTCTACTACATTAACATGACCATGATTATTAACATGGCACTTTGGTGGGCTCCTATCGGGAGCCTTAGTGAAAATAAACTCATCTTTTATTTTCTCATGGGGTGTAATTACACCTTCTTCTAAACCAGCTATTGCACTAGCCATCTTATAGGTTGAACCTGGGGCAATAGCCTCTCTTATAGCACGAGAGTATAGGGGTGATGTAAGTTCATACTTTAGGTAGTCTGCATAACTATTACTATCATAACTTGGATAAGATACAATTGACCTAATCTTACCAGTCTTAACATCAGTTACAACCACAGACGCACTAAATGGCTCTAGGGCAAGCATAGCAGGTGTTATCTCAAGACTTCTAATCTTTTTAGTTATAAATGTATATGAAGAAATACTACCATTTCTTAATTTGGTAACATCTTCTTCGTTATATTCTATCACACCTTGGTCAAATAATAAAAGACAAATTTCAGTTCCTGATAATTTATAGCTATCAATTAAATAATAGTAGATAATTTTATGAAAATCTTTATCATCTAATAGTAGTTCTCTTAGGTAATCTAAAAGTTTTTGGTAAAGTTCATTTGTATCTAGGTATTCATTATCTATACCAAGTTTGTCCAAATTAATCCAATTGCTTGTAATAGCATATTGCAAGTACTCACTCAAACTAATTTTATCTTCGTGATAAGATTTATACACTTGATCACTCTTGTCTAACTTATCCTTATAGATAATATCATGTTTACTAAGTAGACTATATACATAATCTAGGTATTCGTTATATTCATCTGATAAGTCTTTGCTAGTTCTCTTGCTATTAACAGCCATAACCCCTTCAAGGTCTTTAAATACACTATCTAATTTATCAGTGAACTTCTTGTATACTTGTTTCTCTAAGCTAGTTGCATCATCTGCCTTAAAGTGATTAGTATTAATTATTTCATTATTGATTAGGGCAAAGTAAACATCATATACAGGGATCCTTATATTTGATGTTGAATATCCCTTTGTACCTGCATCTTTACTGTTGTTTATTTTGTCTATTAAGATTCCAGACAAGTGTTGTTCTACTAGCTGATAAATAGCCTTTTGTAAGTCGGAATCAATTGTTAAGTAAATATCTGAGCCTGCAACAGGGTCCTTACTGTCTAAGACTTCTGTAGGCCTACCTAGCCCATCTACTGCAAAATCAATAAAGCCCTTTTCTCCTGATAAAACATGCTCAAAACTCTTTTCCACACCTGCTTTACCTATAATGTCACTAGAGTCATATTTATCAATATTATCATTTTTGTAATTTTCTAGTTCACTTTCATTAATTAAACCTGTATATCCTAGAATATGGGCAAATGGCTCATTATTGTCAACATAATAACGTTTGGACTGCTTACCGATATCTACTCCAGGTAGCTTTGAAGCCCTTTCCTTAATGGCTACTACTGTAGCTTCATCTATATCGCTACAAACTATAACAGGATTTTGTGGTGGCCACATAGTATACATAGCATACCTAAGAGCAATTATCTCTAATGCTTCTTCAATAGAATACTTCTCGTCAACATAAAAGCGTTTTTCTCTCATGTAGTTAAAAACTTCTAGAGCCGAAGCAGCCTCATCTTCCTCAGATAACTTCCCTTTGGCAAAGGCATTAGTCTTAAATGTTTTTAGGGCGCTACCACTTACAGTAAACTCAAAATTACCTCTTCCATCATATGAAATTGGTAGGTCGACTTCAATTTCGTTATTAAACTCTTTAAGTGTCTTAACCAAATAATGAAGCATGTCATTTTTTTCTTTATTACTTGATAGGACATCATATAATTCCACTGTGTAAACTAGTTTATTATCGGCGAGAATCTCCCCGTTTGAAGCCCTAATAAGGCCTCTTGATGGGGCTGTATACCTTGTTCTTGTCTCTTGCAAAGTAGAAACATCAGCATTTTCTTTTCCTTCAATAATTTGAATTTGAAAAAGTCTACTAATTAGTATACTAAACAAAACTACAAGGACTATACTTATTGGTATTAGCCTGGATGCCATTATTTGCTTTATTTTTTCGAGTATTTCATCAAACAAAATTATGCCTCCTTTTTTAGGATGCCATCAATTTTTACATCTAAAAAGCTAATTATTCTATAATAAATAATAGCTATAAGGGTTGTGTAAACTATCTCTGGTAATCCAATTGTCATAAAATAAAAGAAAATATTTACTCTCCCTCGTAATAAAAAATTGAAAGTATAGTATAATATAAAATAGGCAAATTGACTAAATCCTGTTAAAACTATAGGAACTATCTTATCCTCCCGGTTAAATATCTTTCCAACATAACCGTTGGCATAACCAATAACCATATATATTATTGCTGTTATTCCAATCAAATCTCCATACATGAAATCTACTAGTAAACCACTTGCTATCCCTACAAATAAACCAGCCTTCCTACCCTTTAGAAATCCATAAGCAACTGTTAGGATTAATAACATATTAGGTACAGTACCAGCTAGTTTAAACCACCTAAACACAGTAGTTTGAAGCAGAAAACTTATAATGATTTCTATGAATATTACAACTATTCGTAGCACCTTAACTACTCCTCTTCTGGTTTATCTAATTTTTCTTTGATTTCTGTAATTATTAGAACTTCCTCTAGGTGTTCAAAATTAACTACTGGTACTAAATAAGCTGATTTGGTTAAATTATTAGGGTCTGGAGTAATTTCTTTAACATAACCTATTAAAATTCCTTGAAGATATTTGTCACTAATATGTGATGTTACTACTTCATAACCTTCTTCTACCTTGGCATCTCTATTAATTTCCTCAACTCTTATTACACCTTGTTCCATTAGTTCTAAATCGCCTTCGACTATACAGGTATCTGAAGTTTTGATAAACATTCCACTTACATTGCTCTGGTCGTCTATAATAGTTCTAACCTTTGCCCAATTTGAACCTACTTCTTCAACTATACCTACAAGTCCGTTACCAGCCATAACATTCATGTCAACGCTGATACCATCATCTGTTCCCTTATCAATTGTAAATACAGTAAACCAATTGTTAGGGTCAGCAGCTATTACTCTTGCAGCAACCTTTGGGTACTGGGCATACTTTTCGTCTAGTTCAAATAAGTCTCTTAGGCGGTCTAGTTCGTATTTATCTTGTAGTAGTAATTTGTTTTCATAGGATAAGGTGTTAACTTGTTCTCTAAGAAGTTCATTCTCTTCCATTAGGTCACTAATATTTTGTACTTTCTCCCAACGTTCAAATATACTCCTACCTACTGAATTGATACCTCTTTGCATAGGTGAAATCACATTACCAACAGCTGTTTTTACTGGTGAAACCTTATTAGGGGATATAAATGAAACAATTACTAGTGCAACCAATAAAATCATTGCAACTATTAATAAATGTTTTGATTTTATATTAAATTTGGTCCGCCTATTCATAAAGTCATCACCGTCTATTCATAAAATATAATGTTTTTAGATGAAACCGCTAGACTAGATAGGTTCTTGTCTTCTATAATTCTACCTAATCCGTTAATAATAGTATTGGCGCTATCGTCGCAAACATTAACTTTTAAACCAGTTTCTTTTCCTATTAACTTGTCAAGTCCAAGTAAAGGTGCAGAACCACCTGTAATATGGATACCTGTATCTATTATATCTGATGCAATTTCAGGTGGAGTTCTCTCTAGTATATACTTAATAGAATCTATTACTGAATATAATAACTCTACAATAGAATCAAAAACCATAGATGAATTAACATCCATCTTAACAGGTAGGCCACTTACTAGGTTACGGCCATATACTGGTATGCTTTGTTCATCAGTCGGAAATGCTGATGCTAATTGCTTCTTAACATCTTCAGCTGTCTTATCTCCTATTAGTAGGTTATAGTTCTTGCGAATATAAGACTTAATAGCTTCATCAAATTTGTTACCCCCTATAGGAATTAGGTTACTTATTACGATTCCTCCTAGTGAAATAACAGATATTTCAGTTGTATCAGCACCTATATTAACAACCATGTAGCCATTAGCAGACTTTACATCAAGACCTGCCCCAACTGCATCAGCAATAGGCTTTTTAACAACCTTAATATCCTTTGCATTAGCACTTGACATTGAAATAAGGTCAATAAATGCCCTCTTTTCTACATCTGTTATGTCACATGGAATTGCCACAACAAACTCAGATGCGAACATTCTCTTTCCTTCATTCATCTTTTTTAAGAAAACATTAAGTAGTTCCTGCATATCAGCCAGGTCTGCAATTACACCATTCCTAACAGGATATGTTACACTTATATTAGCTGGGGCCTTTCCATGCATTTCAAAAGCCTCATTACCTACCGCGATTACTCTCTTTTTATCTTGGGTTTTTTCTATAGCTATAATATTCTTCTCATCTAATACTAGGCCAACACCTTTTTGATATATTTTAATGGTACTAGTACCAAGGTCTATTCCATATATGTTTCCAACCATATATTTTCTCCTTTCAGTTTGCTACAAAGTCATAGATAACCTTCTTCACCTAGACTTATATACTTATTGTCTCCAATAATTATATGATCCATAAGCTTTATTCCAATTAAATTTCCAGCTTCTTTAAGTCTTTTGGTTGATTGTATGTCTTCACGACTTGGAGTCGGATCACCACTAGGGTGGTTATGAAGTATAATTATATTAACCGCTTCATACTTAAGGGCATTTAGAAGAATCTCTCTTGGAGACAATAATGATGCATTAATCGTCCCTGTTGTCATCTCCATCTCTTTAATCATCTTACTCTTTGTATCTAACATAAGTAAGATAACTTTCTCTTGCTGAAGGTGGCGTAAGTCTTGCATAAAATAATTAGCTACCACCTCCGGATTGACAAACTGGATAGCCTCTTGTTTAGTTGCCCTTGCCATTCTCTTAGTCAGCTCGGTAAGACATAATAATTGAATTGCTTTTACTCTTCCAATTCCGCGAATAGAAGTTAAGTCTTTTAAGGTTAAGTAATTTAGCCCTATTAAACCTGGGTTAGAAGGGTTTAGGTTAAGAACCTTAGAAGCTAGATCAATAGAACGCTCATATCTTGAACCTGTACGAATAATTACAGCCAAAAGTTCAGCATCTGATAAAGCCTTCGGCCCAAAATTCTCACACTTCTCATAGGGTCTTTCTGTTTCTGGTAGTTCTTTTACTGTATAATACTTGCTTTCTCTTTTCATATTATTCCTCCTGTTTTTTCTCTCCAAGAAAAAGAAGGAATATTTTTATATAAATACATTGATAAACACAAGGGGAAGTAGTACTGTAATAGAAAGTTACTAGTCCCATTGTGTTTTATAATCTTATCTTATTCATATATTATAATTATTGTAATTAATTATATTAATATTCTTAGAAGATTGATTATAACCTTTTATATACTAAAACGGAAATAATAACTCCTAAAATACTTGATATTGTTAACTTTACTGTTAGTGCAAAGTCAAGAATTAGTATCCCAAGGTCAATTCTTAATGTACCATCACCAGCTCCACCTATAGTAAATTCTTTACCATAATTAAGGAGGGAAAGGTAAGGGAGATCTTTGCATAAGTGTCCTATAAAGCCCCCAGCTACTATACCTGATAATATCATGAGCATAAGTGCCCAGGAGTTTTTACCGTATCTAGCCATATCTTATCCTCTCTGTATTTATAATAATTTTATTTTAACACAATATAGTACATTTGTATACCGAAAAACACTTACAAAAATATTGCATTCTCTTGTAAAATTGCAGTATTTAAAGGATTTCTACAAGACCCCTATTATATAGTTCTTGTAATGACATTAAGATTCCGTACTTAGCGTGGTACCATGTCAAACCACCTTGAAAGTAAACACTATATGGTGGTTCAATAGGTGCATCAGCACTAAGCTCTATAGATGAACCTTGTATAAAGGCTCCTGCTGCCATTATTACATCTGAGTGGTAGCCTGGCATAGGATATGGTTCAGGGGTAACATAACTATCTACTGGCGCAGCCTTTTGAATACCCTGACAGAATGCAACAACCTTTTCTTTATCACCAAGAGTTACAGCTTGTATAATGTCATGTCTTTTAGCAGACCCACTTGGATGAACATGGAATCCTAGCTTTTCGTAGATATTAGCAGCATATATTGCCCCTTTAAGAGCACCTGCTACTACTTGGGGAGCCAGGAAAAATCCTTGGTATAACTGGCCATTAATACCTAGACTTGGGCCTACCTCTTTACCAAGACCTGGAGATGTAAGTCTAACTGCTGCATTCTCAATACATTCTCTTGTTCCCGCAATATAGCCACCTGTTGAAGCAAGGCCCCCGCCTGGGTTCTTAATTAAAGACCCAACAATCATATCAGCCCCAACATCTGAAGGTTCAATAATATCAACGAATTCTCCATAGCAATTATCAACCATACAGATTACATCAGGTTTTATTTCTTTAACAAAACTAATTAGTTCTCCAATTTGTTCAACTGAAAGGGTTGGTCTTGTAGCATATCCCTTTGAACGTTGGATGGTAATAAGTTTTGTCCTAGAATTTATGGCTTTTTTAATTCCTTCATAATCAAAACTTCCATCTTCAAGTAAATCAACTTGGGCATATGTAACACCATATTCTGCTAGAGAACCTTTAGATTCTCTTATCCCTATAACTTCTTCAAGGGTATCATATGGTTTTCCTACCGGTGATAGAAGCTCATCTCCTGGTCTTAGGTTCCCTGCTAAGGCTATATTTAGGGCATGGGTACCACTACAAATCTGAGGTCTAACAAGGGCATCTTCAGTATTAAAGGTAGCTGCGTAAACCTCTTCTAGGGTATCTCTTCCTAAGTCATTGTATCCATAACCTGTTGTTGCAGAAAAATGAGCTTCGCTAACCTTTCTCTCTTGCATAGCCCTTAAGACCTTTAACTGGTTGTATTCTGCGACCCTATCAATTTCTTCAAACCTCTCTTTAAGACCTTCTTCAATTTTGTTACAAAACTCTAGAATCTCATAACTTATGTGCATCTGCTTATAATAATTATTTAGTTGCTTATCCATAAATATTCTTCTTTCTAATTTCCTCAAGTATTTTGTCTAGGATTAAATCCTCATTATATTGTAGTTTGTTTTTGTCAATCCAAATAACATCATTTTCTCGCTTAAACCAAGTTATTTGTCTTTTTGCAAAATGCCTAGTATCTCTTTTTAGAGTATAGATTGCCTCTTCTAGGGAAACTTCTCCCTCAAGATAGGCAATAATCTCCTTATAACCTAGGCCTTGCATAGATATCATATCTTTGGTACAACCCTCATCAAGCAAGCCCCTTACTTCATCAACTAGGCCTTCTTCTACCATGATATCTACCCTTTTGTTAATTCTCTCATATAGGTTCTTCCTATCATCATTAAGGACAAAGTAACAGAAGTTATAAGGTGACTCCTTCTGCCTTTGTTCCTTGTTATGGTCTGATATCTTTTGGCCTGTTTCTTTAAAGTATTCAAGGGCCCTAATAACCTTTTTAACATTATTAGGATGGATTGCATCCGCAGATTCAGGGTCCACTTCCTTTAATCTATCATGAAGATAGTCATTACCATGAGTTTTAGCTAGGTCTTCTAACTGTTTTCTATACTCAGGGTCTTCTTTTGAATCTTCAAAATCTACATCATAAAGAAGGGCCTGGATGTAAAACCCAGTCCCACCTACTACAATAGGTATTTTGCCTTTACTATATATTTCATCCATAGCCTCTTTTGCATAGGTTTTGAACTTAACCACATTAAATTCTTCTTTAGGGTCTAGTATATCTATAAGATAATGCCTTATTCCACCCATCTCATCAGGGGTAATTTTAGCGGTTCCTACATCCATCCCCCTATAAACTTGCATGGAATCAGCAGAAATAATTTCTCCATTGATTTCCTTAGCAAGCCTTATGGAAAGTTCAGTTTTTCCTACAGCTGTTGGGCCAGTTATAATAATAAGTGGTTTTTTCATTGTCACTATCCTTTAACTATTATAATTAATAAAGTTGTACTGTCCTATTAGATTAGCTAGACAAGCTATAATACTCTCTTAAACTTTTTCTCAAGTTCATACTTAGTAAGAGAAATCATAGTTGGTCTTCCATGAGGACAATAGTAAGGGTTTTCAAGCTCAAGCAACAAGCCTATAAGTTCATGGACTTCCCTTGTTGATAGTCTTTGATTACCCTTTACCGCTGCCTTACAAGATATAGTTGCAATTTTGTCTATTAGTATATCTGGTTCTTGATTATATACCTCACCAGTCAAATTATCAATGAGTTCCATAAAAATATCTTTTTGAGCTAGTCCATCTAAATCACTTGGTATAGCCCTAATTGCATATTCATTTCCACCAAACTCTTCAATTTCAAAACCAAGATTTTTAAATTCATCAAAGTACTGCTCTAAAACTTCTTGTTCCCTCATACTAAAGGTAATTACTATAGGTGGATTAAGATTTTGACTAGTAATAGTCTTACCCTTAAAATCCTTCATTATCTTCTCATAAAGAACTTTTTCATGAGCAGCATGTTGGTCTATAATATATAGTTTTTCATCAAACTCAATTAGCCAATAAGTAGCGAAAACCTGGCCTATAATTCTGTGTTCCTTCACAGACTCTTCAGTTAGGAAGGATAATTGCTCTAGCTCTTCCTTAATAAACTTGGTAGGCTCAGAGACTAGCTCTTGTAACTTACCTATCTCTGTTTGACTTATTTGGTCTTCTTTTACTTGTTTTTCTACATAGGATAGGTCTTTAGGCTTTTCTATACCTAGACTTTGACTGGGTAGATTATGGCCTGATGGGTTTTGGATTGGTGGGTTTTGGCTAGCCCTTCTATTTACTTCAAAAGGTTCGGCCACATTCTTAATTTCTTTAACTTCTTCTTTCTCTTCAACTAACTTAACTTGTGAGATAAGTTCCTTATTCCTAAGGGCCCCTCTTATACCATCAAAAATCATTTCATATATTTCATCACTATTTTTAAATCTAACTTCTAGCTTTGTTGGATGGACATTCACATCTACTAGGCTAGGTTCGATTTGGATATGCAAGGATGTAAAGGGATACTTATGGTTCATTGTATATGGCTTGTAAGCATCCTCTATAGCCTTGGTAATTAAACTACTTTTGATGTACCTGCCATTTAAGAAATAATTCTCATAAGACCTGTTTCCTCTTGAGATTTTGGGGTCACCTATATAGCCACTTATTTTAAGGTCACCCTTTTGGGCTTCTACTGGTATTAGATTAAAGGCAATATCCCTACCGTATATATTGTAGATTATATCCTTAACATTACCGTTACCTGATGTATGAAGTTTGACCTTGTTGTTATTGATAAATTTAAAGGATATGTGGGGGTGGGAGGCAGCTAGCCTATTCATTAAGTCACTAATATAACCTGCTTCTGTATTAGGTGACTTCAGAAACTTTTTTCTTGCTGGCGTATTAAAAAAGAGATTCCTTACAATAAGTGTGGTTCCATTAGGGCAACCTATCTCCTCTAGGTCCCTAGCCTTACCACCTTCAATTTGATATCTTGTACCTGTTAGGGAATCCTTTGTCTTGGTAATTAATTCCACTTGAGCAACAGCTGCAATACTTGATAAGGCCTCACCCCTAAAACCTAAGCTTGATACATTAATCAGGTCTATGGCGGTCCTTATTTTGCTTGTTGAGTGTCTTAGGAACATATTAGGAACATCTTCCCTATCTATGCCAAAACCGTTATCTGTTACCCTAATAAAGTCTATACCACCAGACTTTATCTCTACTGTGATAGCATTAGCCTTAGCATCTATAGAATTCTCAACTAATTCCTTAACAACTGCCTGGGGCCTTTCAACTACTTCCCCTGCTGCTATTTGATTTATTGTATTTTGGTCTAATACTTGGATTTTGGGCATATTATCATTCCTTTATTTTATCGATTCTTAGCCTTTTCTTGTAACTTATACAAAATATTCATAGCTTCAATTGGTGTTAATACATTTAGGTCAATTTCTTTAATCTCGTTTATTATATCGTCATTGCCATGGTAGTCAAAAATGGACATCTGACCTTCTGTAAGGTGGTTTACCTTCCGAGTTTTACTCTTTGACCCACTAGAGTTCTTATCTAATAGGTCATCTTCTTCTATAACATTAGCACCCTGAACATCTATATTCTTAACCTTTTCTGTTATATCGTTCATGCTAAGAAGTTCTGATATCTCATTAGCTCTTTTTATAACACTATTTGGAACCCCTGCTAGACTTGCAACTTGGATTCCGTAACTTCTGTTAGCTCCACCCTTAATTATCTTTCTTAGGAAGACTATATCATCACCTTGTTCTTTTACGGCGATACAGTAGTTGTTAACACTACTTAGCTTTCCTTCAAGTTCAGTAAGCTCATGGTAGTGGGTGGCAAACAAAGTTTTAGCACCTAGGGTTTTTGAGTTGTTTATGTACTCAACCACTGCCCAGGCTATACTTAGACCGTCAAAGGTACTAGTTCCCCTACCAATCTCATCAAGTATTAGTAAGCTGTTTTTAGTAGCATTATTTAGTATATTAGCAACTTCAGTCATTTCAACCATGAAGGTACTTTGGCCAGATGCAAGGTCATCTGATGCCCCTACCCTAGTAAATATTCTATCCACTATACCTATATCAGCATAAGAGGCTGGAACGAAACTTCCTATTTGTGCCATTAGCACTATTAGGGCAACTTGTCTCATGTAGGTTGACTTTCCTGACATATTAGGTCCTGTAATAATTGATATTCTGTTGTTGTTATCATCTAGATATGTATCATTAGCGACAAACATATCATTTGATATCATCTTTTCAACTACAGGATGTCTGCCGTCTTTTATGTCTAGGTAGCCCTCTTCATTAATGTTTGGCCTTACAAAATTATTTCTTTCTGCTACTGCTGCTAGGCTTGTAAAGACATCAGTTATAGCAATTGCCTTGGCTGTTTGTTGGATTCTACTTACCTCATCAGCAATTTTATCCCTTATTTGTGTAAATAATTCATATTCTAGATTGAATAACTTGTCTTCAGCATTTAAGATAATATCTTCTAATTCTTTTAGTTCTGGTATTGTATAACGCTCTGAATTAGCTAGGGTTTGCTTTCTTACCCAGTCCTCTGGGACTAAGTCCATATTTGCATTAGTAACTTCAAGAAAGTAACCAAAGACCTTGTTATATTTAACCTTTAAATTCTTAATTCCAGTTAGGTCCCTTTGCTTTGCTTCAAGCTCGGCAATCCATGTTTTCCCTTCAGTTTTAGCCTTTCTTAGTCGGTCTACCTCGTCGCTAAATCCTTCTTTTATAATACCACCTTCACGAACAAGTATAGGTGGATCATCTATAATTCCTCTATCAATTAGGTCCCAAATATCCTCAAGGGTATCCATGTTTTTGTCAACTTCTTTCCATAGGGTGGACTTAAGTTGACCAATCAGATACTTTATATGGGGAATCATACCAAGGGAGGTCTTAAAGGCTATTAAATCCCGTGGGTTGGCTGACTTATAACTAATACGACCTATTAATCTTTCAAGGTCATAGATAGGGTTTAGGTATTCCCTAATTTCTTCCCTAATAGTTACATTATTGTTAAGCTCTTCAATCCCATCAAGCCTACTATTAATCTCTTTTTTATTGATTAGGGGTTGTTCAACATATGAACGCAGGAGTCTTGCCCCCATAGCAGTTTTTGTTTTATCTAATACCCACAGTAGGGACCCACGTTTTTGTTTTTCTCTCATGGTTTCTACTAGTTCTAGGTTCCTTCTAGTTGAAGAATCTAGAATCATATATTTATTAGATAAATATGGGGTAATCCTAGTCAAATGGCTTAAACTAGTCTTTTGAGTTTCATACAAGTACTGTAAGAGGGACCCTGCTGCTACTGTTCCTATAGTAAAGTCTTCTAGACCTAAACCATTAAGACTTGCTACCCTAAATTGCTCCTTAAGAGCCCTATAACAAGCTTCTTCATCAAAGAACCTTGACTCTAGGTAGGATAGGGCAATATTCATCCTGTTAGTTAGTTCATCTATAGGAAATCCACTTACAGCTAGGGTACTGTTGCTAATAATTTCTGTAGGTACAAACTTGTTTATCTCATCCATTAACTTACTGTCTGAATCAAGTTCTGTAACATAGAAATCACCTGTTGAAATATCTACAATAGAAACCCCATAAGCATTGGTTGTGTGGACAATACACATAAGGTAGTTATTCTTAGTCTCATCTAATGAAGTAGGATTAAAGTTGGTTCCTGGAGTAACAATCCTAACAACTTCCCTTTTAACTATACCCTTAGCTTCTTTTGGGTCTTCTACTTGTTCACATATAGCAACACGGTAGCCCTTCTTTATTAGTTTATTAATATAGGTTTCGGCAGAATGATAAGGCACTCCTGCCATGGGTGCCCTTTCTTCTAATCCGCAACTTTTACCTGTTAGGGTTATTTCTAGTTCCTTTGAAGCAATTATTGCATCCTCAAAGAACATTTCGTAGAAGTCTCCTAAACGGTAAAACAAAATACAATCCTTATAATCTTTTTTTATATCAACATATTGTTGCATCATTGGTGTTAACTGTGCCATAACATCGTCCTTCCACTTCTTGTCTTTGGTCTTTGCAGTCCTACTCTACCACTACATCATCAATGAGATTATCCCCATCAGCAGCCCTAGTCGCAAGTTCATCACATCTTTCGTTCTCTGGATGGCCAGCATGGCCCTTTACCCAGTGAAAGGTTACATTATGTGGCTCTTTAGCCTTAAGTAAGCGTTTCCATAGGTCAACATTCTTAACTGCTTCGTTTTTACCACGCTTCCAACCCTTTTTTATCCAGTTATCTATCCATCTTTCATTAAAGGCCTTAACCAAGTACTGGGAATCCGAATAAAGGTCTACATCACATGGTTTTATAAGCTTCTCTAACCCAACTATTGCCGCCATAAGCTCCATTCTATTGTTGGTTGTCTTCTTATATCCTGCAGAATATTCTCTTATATGTTCTTTACCATGTTGGTCTACAAATTTAATAATTGTACCATAACCGCCTGGTCCCTCAGGATTACCTCTAGCGGCTCCATCTGTATATATGCTAACTTTCATAACGACTCCTATTTCTATGTTAAAGTTTATAGTATCTATCTTAATATAATAAAAACACCTGTAAAACAAATTATAGCATTATATTCACATAAAGAAAACCTCCTAGTCTTATACAGAAAACTGATAAGTTTGGAGGGCCTTACACTTGAATATATGTACTATAGTTTAACAAAACTTAATCTGCTTGTAAATAGGCTAAAGGACTTAGTTTAAGTAGATATAGTTAACCTTTAAACAAAAACTGTCATTTCTTCCCTTAAGTAAAGGTCCTAAGATTCTTATTTGTTTCTAAAGACCTATTTAGAAGTAAATGACAGTTTAATTAATTATACCCTAGTAACATTAAAAACTAAATAATCTTAGTGTAAAGGATAGAAACAACGTAATCATCCTTAAAAATAAATTGCAACTGGGAGTCTCCTTTTGTGTAGGTAAACTGGCCAGTATTTACCTCATAATCTTCGCCATGAGCCTTAATTACATCATCTACACTTGAACCAATATAAACTCCCTTATCAGTTGTAACCGTATCATCAACTAGAAGAATGCTTGCAATATATTCTACTTCACCTTCAGCATAGGTAGTAATTTCAAAACCATTATAATAATAGGTCCTATCTAAACCTTGGTAGGCACAACTTGGTGCTTCAAAGTAGTCCATTGGTTCTCCAAGTTTATCTAATATCTCCTTAGCCTCATCATCAATAGCCATTTCTATATTATTGTACTTAAAAGCAAAGTTATCAATTTTGTCTTCACCTTCACTATTAGGCTCTTTGACATTGTCTACCTGGCTGTTATTATCCTTTGCCTTACCCTTATCACTAGAGCTACATCCACCTAGCACTAAAGCTAGAATCACTATCATAAATATCCCTATTTTTCTCATTTGGCCATCTCCTTTTATATAAAATCATTTGTCATTTCTCTATTTGCTACTGGGCCTGGGCAGGTGCGCCATAACTAATCAGTTTTCCATACTCAGCAATCTCAGCCATTTGGTCTTTTTTCATCCAGTTATAGTATTCAAGCTTTTCATTCCAAACACTTGCTAGGACTGGGTCATCTTTACGACTTTGTAGACCAAAGTCATTAGTAAGTATTTCCCCAAAGTACTTGGTAAACTTTTCTGCACCTGATAGGTTTAAATGGAGTCCTCCATCAAAGGTATCTTTTTCATAATCTATCCCTATTTCGTCTACTACTTCTAGGAAATTAATATATGATATATCATTTTCTTTAGCATAGTCTATCATTTGCTTGTCCCACTCTTCATACCAATATGGATAAACACTTGGTGACTTAATTAGGATTAATTCTATATCATTATCCTTACATAGCCTGGTGATTTTATCTAGGTAATAATAACTATTTTCCCCAAACTGATAATCTGGAAGGGGCCTTCCCTCTGGAATCTTAGCTACAGGCTTTATGTCTGCCCTCATTAGGTAACCATTATGGGATAGTGGTTTTTTACCAAACATATACCTAAAGTCTTCTCCTGTAAGTTCACTCCACCTACTATGGTAACGAAGAATTGGAAAAACATACTCAATAAAATGTTCCCCCTCTGTCATTGAAGCCTTAATTGCACCAATCTTTGACTTAGACCACCTCATACCATCTAGGGTCATACGATTATAGGCTTCATTTTGTGGCTCATTATACTTCATAGCTAGAACATTAAAGACTACAACTTGGGGTTTTTCGTACTTTAGGGTTTCTTCTAAGAGATAGTAGGATTGCCATATTAATTGTTGGGCACTTCCTCTTATGTAGCTAGTAATGCCTTCCTCTTCCCAAAGGCTAGCCGGTGATATATTTGAGAATACCTCACAATCTCCTAAGAAAATAACATCATGGTCTTTGTTTGACTTATAATATTCTTCTATTAAGTTTCCTTCAAATATTTCAGACATATACTTTGGCATTAATAATCTTTGTAGGAAAAAGAAAATAAATACAAAGATTATAATTGCTATAGTATTTGTAATTATCTTTTTGCTCATATCTCCTCCAAGTAAAGGCTAATTAGAACTGGCTATATATAAACTTACTAGAGTCATAACCAATTCCATAGGCACCAAATATAATTATTCCAAATATAATTGCTGCAAAAGCCGCGTATCTTACCGCTTGTGACCTCTCAGCCAATAATTCTCTAAGGCTTGTCCTTCTGCCAATTAAGCTAACAACTAGCATAAGTAAGACAGACGGAATAAGAACTATATAATCTGATATACTTAGGCCTACTTCTAATAGACCACCACGAAATAGTTCCATAAAATTAAACTTGGTAAATATAGTGCCGTACATTCTAAAGGTTGTTCCTACATCCCTATAACAATCTAAAATTCTTATAAAACTCATAATCCAAAAGGTACGCACAACTTGGAACAATCTAAAAGTAAAGTTAGCCCTAACATCAAACCTATTGTGGAACCTTACATATAGGGGTTCTAATTCCTGTGAGACTAATATAACCAAACAGTTTAATAGGCCCCATACAATAAAGTTCCATGCGGCTCCATGCCATATACCAGTTGTAAACCAGACAATAATTGATGATATATAGACTGGCAGCCTTTTACCAATACCATCACCTAGTAACCTTCTTGAAGACTTTGATAGTTTAAGCATAGGTCCACTTACAGATATAGGATAAAACATGTAGTCTCTAAACCATGAGCCTAGAGAAATATGCCACCTTCTCCAGTATTCTGTTACTGATTTTGAAAAGAAGGGCCTGATAAAGTTCTCCTTTAGCCTTATTCCAAATATCTGTCCAATCCCAATAGTTATATCAATTCCACCAGTAAAGTCTGCGTATAACTGGATGGCATAGAAAAACATTCCAAGTAAAACATAAACTCCTTGATAGGTAGCTGGGTCTCCTACTATTGTTGTAACACCGCTAAGTAACCTATCTGCTATTACAAGTTTCTTAAAGTACCCCCATATAATCCTATGAACACCAAATGAAATATTACTACTATCAAATGAATGCTCAGAAAACATGGTCTCCTTCAAATCATCAAATCGACTTATGGGCCCTTGTATTAGTTGAGGAAAAAAAGATGTGAATAAGGCAAGTTTAAATAAATTCTTTTCATACTTATACTTACCCCTATAGATATCTATTACATAGCCCATCGTTTGAAATGTATAAAAGGAAATACCTAGTGGTACGGCAAAGTTTACAAAAGTCAAACCCCTAGTAAAACCGAGATTTGCGAATAGGGAATTGACATTGGCTATAACAAAATTTGTATACTTAATTACCCCAAGTATTCCAAAATTAATAAACAGACATATGACAAGGAGCCTAAAGCGTTTACTTTTCATAACTTCTTTATATTCTTTACGTTCTTGTCTAGATAATTCCCCCTTATTTTGCTTTAAATACATATCTTGCTCTTCATGTATCTTCCCAATTCTAGAACTAAAAATATATGTAGATACAGTTGTTACTAAGATATAAACTAAGAACTTTACTCCTGCATAGGCATAGAAAGTATAGGATGCTACCAAGAGTAGTACCCATTGAAACTTCTTTGGAGCCATATAATAAAGAGCAAAGACTATAACAAGAAAGAAAATGAATTCATATGATGTAAAAATCATATAACCTCCTATTAATCTTCATCACTTAATTTTTCGATTAGCCTATATAAGGACTTAGCTGAATTAAAGTTCTCTGGAATTATCTCTTCTGCAGGAATCAGAATATCAAATTCATCACTTACTTCTGCTATAAGAGTAATAATATCAAAAGAGTCTAGTATATGGTCATCTATCAATCTTTCATTACTCATAAAGTCTACATCTGGATGTAATTCTTCTAAAATTTCTAATAATTCTTCCATGGTTTTATCCCTCACTTATTATTTTGTAATATAATTTTCTTTTAGATAATTTCTATTAACCTTACCATTAGTTGTATAAGGCATATTTTCTAACTTATAGATTTGGTTTGGAACCATATAACGAGGCAATTTGTCTTTTAAATACGATGAAACCGAAGCCTTGTCAGGTCTGCCAACATAAAATAGTAGGATTTTCTTCTTATTATTATCAAATAGGCAACAGGCACTTTGAATTCCTTCAAGCATATTGATAACAATTTCTATTTCCCCTAGTTCAATCCTATGTCCCATATGTTTAATCTGGTTATCTTTTCTAGATATAAAAACAAGGTCACCTTCTTCATTGTATTTACCTAGGTCTCCTGTGCAGTAAATTA
>JAAYRG010000011.1 GCA_012518885.1 Clostridiales bacterium
AGTATGAAAAAATCCTTAAGTTGCAGGACTTATAAGCCATTATAATAAAAATTCTGCAAATAATTTTATAAAAAAGTATGATGTATATACTATATATACATCATACTTTTTATCCATCACATTTAGAATATGCAAATGGGTGTTATTTATTACATAAAATACTCCACTCCAGCTTCAAAAATCTTTTGGTCTCTTTCCCCTACTATGTTAAGGGCAATTCCTTCTACCATTCTTTCAGAATGCCCCATCTTACCTAGTACTCTACCATCAGGACTTGTTATTGCCTCTATAGCATAAACAGAACCATTTGGATTATATATTTCATCCATAGTTGGATTTCCTTCTAGGTCTACATATTGGGTAGCTATTTGTCCATTGTCAGCTAGTTTCTTTATCCACTCATCACTTGCAATAAACCTCCCTTCACCATGGGAAATTGGCATTGCATACACTCCACCTAAGTCGGCCTTGCTTAACCAAGGTGACTTATTAGATACAACCTTTGTATTTACAACCTTTGCAACATGTCTACCAATAACGTTTCTAACTAGGGTTGGTGAGTCTTCTTGTTGTGGTCTTATTTCACCAAACGGAACTAGGCCTAATTTTATTAGGGCTTGGAAACCGTTACATATACCCAGTACTAGCCCATCTCTTTCTCCTAGTAGCTCGTTGGTAGCTTCCATAATCTTACTGTTTCGGAATATATTTGCTATAAATTTGCCAGACCCATCTGGTTCATCACCAAGAGAGAATCCACCTGGGAATGCTATGATTTGTGCCTGACTTATAGCCTTAGCATAAGCATCTATAGATTCCTTAATATGGTTTGGACTTAAGTTTGTAAATACTAATGAACTTACATCAGCGCCAGCTTTCTCAAAGGCTTTAATAGTATCATATTCACTATTAGTTCCTGGGAATACCGGTATAAATACAGTAGGTTTAGCAATTTTATTCTTATTTACGTATATCTGTTTACCTTCTTTGTTAGCATCATATAGGTAGGCTGGTACTCTTTCCTTATTGTCGGTAGAAACAGTTGGGAACACATCCTCAAGGGAACTTGTCCATGCCTCTAACGCCTCTGCCATAGATATAGTTGCATCCTTGTAAGTAAAGTTATGTTCAGTTGTTACCCTACCAATTACTTCATAGGAAATGCCTAAACCATTAAGGCTATCTACAACTTCATCTTCTAATTCTGCTAGTATATATCCATAAAGTTGTCCAAATAGTAGGTCTTCACTCACATTACTATCTACACTAACCCCTAGCTTATTACCAAAGGCCATTTTACTAATTGCTTCTACTAAACCATAAGCACCTAGTGCATAGGCTGATTTAATTTTGCTTTCTTTGGCAAGTTCAAATATTTGCTTATATAATTTTATTAACTCATCATAGTCTGGTAGCTTATAATCATCCCTTTTAAACTTGAATAATACTAATTGGTTACCAGCCTTCTTAAGCTCAGGAGTAATAACATGTCCAACATCTCCTACATTCACAGCAAAGGAAACAAGAGTTGGTGGTACATCTATTTCATGGAAGGAACCTGACATACTATCCTTACCACCAATAGATGGTAGACCTAACTTCATTTGGGCTTCATAAGCTCCAAGTAAGGCTGCAAGTGGTTCACCCCAACGTCTTTTGTCATTACCTAACCTTTTAAAGAATTCTTGGAAGGTTAGTCTAATCTTACTATAATCTCCACCAGAAGCTACAATCTTAGCTACAGATGTTATTACTGCATAAAGGGCTCCATGGAATGGACTCCAACTTGAAAGATAAGGGTCGAATCCATATGACATCATAGTAACTGTATCTGATTCTCCTTCAAGTATAGGAAGCTTTGAAATCATTGTTTGAGTTGGTGTTAATTGATATTTACCACCATAAGGCATTGTTACAGTGGCTGCACCAACACTACTATCAAACATTTCACTTAGACCCTTTTGTGAGGCTACATTAAGGTCTGAAAGGACTGATAGCCACATATCTTTAATTTCTTCTTTACTTAGTTCATTATAATTCTCTCTAGGTCTATCTTCTGGCAGGGTAATATAAGCACTTGCCTCTTGATGGGCTCCATTAGTATCTAGGAAGTCACGTGAAATATTTACTATTTCTTTGCCCTTCCAAGTAAGAACTAACCTTCTTTCCTCTGTAACTTCCGCAACTACAGTTGCTTCAAGGTTTTCCTCTTCAGAGTATTTTAGAACTTTATCTACATCTTCATTAGCTACTACTATAGCCATACGCTCTTGAGATTCAGAAATCGCTATTTCAGTTCCATCAAGTCCAGCATACTTCTTTGGAACCTTATCTAAGTTAATATTAAGACCATCTGCCAATTCACCAATAGCGACAGAAACCCCACCAGCTCCAAAGTCATTACATTTCTTAATTAAGCGACTTACTTCTGGCTTTCTAAATAATCTTTGAATGTTTCTTTCAATAGGTGGATTACCCTTTTGTACTTCAGCTCCTGATTTTTCTATAGACTCTGTAGTATGAGCCTTAGAAGAACCTGTAGCACCACCGATTCCATCTCTTCCTGTTCTTCCACCAATAAGAATTATTTTATCTCCTGCTTGTGGCTTCTCTCTTTTAACATTCTTTCTAGGTGCTGCAGCTATAACAGCTCCAAGTTCCATTCTTTTTGCAACATAGTTCGGATGATATATTTCATCAACTAGGCCTGTTGCAACTCCTATCTGATTACCATAGGAACTATATCCATCTGCTGCTTGGGTAACTATCTTTCTTTGAGGTAATTTACCCTCTAGGGTTTCATCTAAAGGTGTTCTAGGGTCTGCTGCCCCTGTAATCCTCATGGCTTGGTAAACATAAGCCCTGCCTGATAGAGGGTCTCTTATTGCTCCACCAAGACATGTTGAAGCCCCACCAAATGGTTCAATTTCAGTAGGATGGTTGTGGGTTTCATTCTTAAACATTACAAGCCATTCCTCTGTTTTACCATCTATTTCTATAGGCACAATTATAGAACAAGCATTAATCTCATCAGACTCTTCTAAGTCATCAAGTTTTCCCATAGCCTTAAGACTCTTTGCACCAAGTGTTGCGATATCCATCAAGGAGATATACTTATCATCTCTATCCTTATATAGTCTTTCTCTATCATTAAGGTACCCTTCATAAGCTGCCTTTATAGGTTTAGCATAGTAACCGTCTTCAATTTCAATACTTGTAAGTTCAGTTGAGAAGGTGGTATGCCTACAGTGGTCAGACCAATAAGTATCAAATACACGTATCTCAGCTATTGTTGGATTCCTATCTTCTTTTACATAATACTTTTGTATATGTAGGAAGTCCGATATTGTCATAGCTAAGTTTAATGACTTATAAAGTTCATTTAAATCTTTTTCAGAAAGGTTAATAAACCCATCTAGTACTTCAACATCTCCTGGTTCTTCATATTCAGATACAAGAGTTTCTGGCTTGTCTTCCCTAGCAACTCTTGAATCAACTGGATTAACACAGTAGCCTATGATTCTATCATAATCTTCTTTAGTTAAATCTCCTGTAAGAACATAGGTTGTTGCTGCATGAATAGTTGGATTCTCATCTTCCTTTAATAACTTAACACATTGGACAGCCGCATCTGCTCTTTGGTCAAATTGTCCAGGTAAATACTCTACAGTAAACACATAATCATTTTCATTCCTAGGAAAGGTCTCATCATATAGATAATCTACTGGTGGTTCACTAAAAATGGTTTCCTTAGCCTTTTCTAGTACATCTTCATTAATGTTTTGTATATCATAACGGACTAATATACGTATATTTTCCAAATTATCAAGTCTCAAATATTTTTTTAGATCACTTAGTAACTTTTTAGCTTCAACACGATATAATTCTTTTTTCTCTACATATATACGATAAACTTTACTCATGTTGATCTCCTTTCACAAAAGTTGGTTGGCTGGCTTTCATACCTTGATTATATCATAAGTATGTTTATAATAATAATTAATATCCATAACATTTCCTATTAGTTTAGCTAATAAAAGTTTATTATTAATAACTTACTTTAATACTACTAGCATCCCTATTGTTTGGGAAAAATACTATACAAAAGCTAGTAATTAGAGTAAAATACCTAATATGAAGGGAGTGAAGGTTTATGAAAGTTACTTATGTTTATCACAGTGGGTTTATAGTTGAGCTTGAAAGTGCTACTTTATTGTTTGACTATTATAAAGGAGAACTTAAAAAACTTGACCCTCAAAAACCATTATACGTTTTTTCAAGCCATAATCACTATGACCATTTTAACAAAGGCATCCTTAGTTTGATTAAGTCTTACCCTAATATATCCTTTATACTCTCATCTGATATTAAGACTTCTCTAGAAGAGAACGATACCTTAAGAAGCTTATCTGATGATGTTAAACAAAGGATACATTTTATCAAACCTAATGAAGAGAAACTCTTTCTACATGGTAAGGCCGTAACATCAACTACTGATTTTTCTAACGAAAGATTCTTAAAGGTCAAAACCTTAGAATCTACTGATGAAGGTGTAGCTTTTTCTATATCCATTGATGGAAAAGAAATCTTCCATGCAGGTGACTTACATTGGTGGACTTGGGAGGGTGAAACCAAACAAGAATATAAGAACATGACTGACCGCTTCTTTAAAGAGGTAGCTAAAATTAGCAAGATTCCAATTGATCTAGCTTTTCTTCCCGTAGATCCAAGACAAGAAGACCGTTTTTACTGGGGGTTTGATCATTATATGCGAACATGTGATATTAAACATGCTTTTCCAATGCATTTTTGGGATGATTTTTCTTTGATTACTAGGTTTATGAATATGGATGATTCTAAGGACTATATTTCAAAAATCATGAATATTGAAAGAGATGGACAAACATTCATTATTGAAGAATAATAAAAAAAAGGAGAGTATGAAAACTTAACTTATAATGTTAAGATATCATACAAATAAATATTATGAATTTTAAATTTGCACACAATAATATTAACGTATTAGACTTAGATAAGTCATTAGCTTTTTATAAGGAGGCCCTAGGTCTTGTTGAAGTACGTAGAACAGAAGCAAAGGATGGAAGTTTTATTCTTGTATATCTAGGTGATGGACAAACTCCTCATTCTCTAGAACTTACTTGGTTAAGAGATTGGGACCGTCCTTATAATCTTGGAGATAACGAGTTCCACCTTGCTTTTACTGTTGATGATTATGACAAAGCCTACAAAAAACATAAAGAAATGGGCTGTATATGTTACGAAAACCCATCTATGGGTATTTATTTTATATCTGATCCAGATGGATATTGGCTGGAAGTAGTACCAGAAAAATAAAAGAATTGAGGGCAATATGGAAGTTAATTTAGAACTTTATAAGGTTTTTTATTACGTTGCTGAAACACTAAGTTTTTCAGAAGCTGCTAAAAAGTTATATATTTCTCAGTCAGCTGTAAGTCAATCAATAAAAATGCTAGAATCACGCCTAGACAAAACTCTATTTAAACGAAGCACCAAGAGAGTTACCTTAACAACAGATGGTGAGCTTTTGTTTAAGCATATTGAACCTGCCTTGAATTTGATTGAACGCGGGGAATCACAGCTAATTAAAGCTTCATCTATAGGTGCGAGTCAATTAAGAATAGCTTCAAGCGATACTATATGTAGATACTTTTTGGTTCCTTTTTTAGATGACTTTCATCGTAAGTTTCCTAATGTTCACATAAAGGTTACCAATGGAACTTCTTATGAATGTGCCAAAATGCTTGAGCTAAACAAGGTTGACATGATTGTAACCAACTCACCAAATACAGCACTTAATAACACGATGACTATAGAGCCTATAAAAGAGTTTCAGGATGTATTTATACTAAATCCAAAGTACTATCCTGTAAATGAAATAAAGAGCTTACATGAATTACTTAAGCACCCTATATTAATGCTGACTAAAAACTCTACCACTAGTGAATTTTTACACAATATTTGCTTAAAACACTCTCTAAATCTAGTTCCAGAAATTGAGATTGCTAGCAACGACTTGCTCATTGACCTTGCAAGAATTGGGCTTGGTATTGCCTTTGTGCCTGATTTTTGCCTAAAAGAAGAAGAAGAAGAAAATTTAGTACGTGTTAATATTAAAGAAGTTATACCAAAGAGAACACTAATCTCTGCTTATAATGGAACTATACCCTTATCACCAGCTGGTGAATACTTTATAAATAAATTAGGACAAAAGATAAATTAGGAGGCAGCTATGGATTTGTTTACTTGGTTTACCAATATACTTTTTTATGTAGTTGAATTTGGAACATTTCTTTTTGAATTTATTGGTGTTGGTATTTTACTTTCCTCTGGAGTTAAAACACTTATTAGCTATATAAGAAGGAATAAAACTGTTGATACCCAACTTGCAAAAGGTCTGTCTACAGGACTTGAATTCTTACTTGGAGGGGAAGTCCTTCATACTATCTTAGTAAGAGATATTAAAGAGCTCGCTATGATAGGTGGTCTAATACTTCTTCGCGGACTACTAACCTTATTCATTCACTGGGATATAAAATCAGCAAGAGAAAAATATGAACTAGATACTAGGATTAGTAATGATTAGATTATAAAAGTCCTATTATTTTATATTATATTTTTCTTAATTGCCTTGACTTATATCTTAAAGAGTTTAAAATGTTATTTATGTGTAATTTTATTTATCTACATAAAGTTATGCAGGACTAAAAATAACGGAGGAAGTAAAGTGAATAAAAAAATAAGATTTACAAGTTTATTGTTAGCCATTGTTATGGTTTTAAGCATGACTCTTCTTGCAGGGTGTGGTAAAAAAAGCGAAGATGTAGTAGTTACAATTAATGATGAAGAAATATACTTAAGCGAAGCAATGTACTACATATACTATACTGAACTAGAGTTAGGCCTATCTTACAATAGCGAATATTGGGATACAGTTGATGAAGAAGGCAATGCTTATTCAGATTTAGTTAAAGAGTTTATTATGGAATCCATGGTTAATAGCCATATCTTATACAAAGAAGGTCAAAAGGCTGGTATCGAAATTAACTCAGACGTAGAAACACAGCTTAAGACTGGAGCTGTAGATTTTTACAACTCATTATCTGACCAGTTAAAAGAAATAACTGGACTTAATGAACGTTCAATCTACGATATATTGGTAAAACATTATATTTTCCAAATGCAACAAAACAACATTGTTTCTAATATTGAAATAGATACAGAAGCTATAAAGGCTGAGTTCAATCGTGATGAATACAGATACTATACAACTCAGTATTTACATATACCATTTGTAACTACTGATGATGATAACAACCAGGTTGAACTAAGTGATGAAGAGAAAGCTACAGCTAAGGCTACCCTTGAAAAGGCTTTAGAAGATATTAAGTCTGGAAAAGATTTTGAAGAAGTTACAAAAGAATACGAAGATATCAAAATGAGTTCTGCTAACTTCCTACCAGGCAAAGAATCTGTAGTAGATGTAGAATACCAAAATATTGCAATGGAACTTGAAAATGAAGAAATTACTGATGTAGTTGAGACAAAGAATGGGTACTACATTATTAGGATGGAAAACAACAACTCTGATCTTTATTACAATGCTGTTGTTTATGAAGCTACTGTTCAAAAACAATCAGAATTATTCAATGAAGAGTTAGAAGCAATCAAAGCAGAGTATACTGTAACTGTTAATGAAGAAGTTTGGGATCAAATTAAATTTGGTAGAACCACTATTAATCTTGATGCCGAAGATACTAGCAAAGAAGAATCAAGTGAAACTGATGAATCAGCTACTTCTAGCGAGACAGATGAAGCAGAAGAAACAAACGAATCTGAAGAGACTAAAGAATCCGAAGAATCTAATAATTAATTTAATAAAGCAACTTTTTACTCCGAAGTGTTTAACCATTAAACATTTCGGAGTTTTTTTGTCCAGAACTTTTCATATAGTTTCCAGGGAATCTATTTTATTTTATTTCATATATATAATAATAAGGCCACAAAGGAGTTTTTATATGGACCAAGATTGTAGGGAACAAATAATGAGCGAAGAATATGCTGATTTATTAATAGAGTATAATAATATTACTAGTCTAGAAGAAAGTGGTTACTGCTACTCTATAATAGACAGTAGCACTGCTGTCATACATATTCCAGTTACTAGCTTACCGGCTAATTATGTTCAGCTATATGGTTATGGTGTCAATCCTAGCCTATATGGCCTAATGGATATTCCAAGCATAGAAGCTTCTGGAGTTTTTACCCTTAGGAACCTTCCTGTTACCAACCTCTTAGGCCAGAATGTTTTGGTTGGAATAATTGATACAGGAATCGACTATACCCATGAAGTTTTCCTTCATGAAGATGGAAGTTCAAGAATAGTCTCTATATGGGACCAAACCATACAAGAGGGAGACCCGCCAGAAGGATTCAATTATGGAACTGAATATTTACAAGAAGAAATTAACGAAGCCCTACAACTGCCTAATCCTGAATCATTAGTAGCTACAAGGGACGAGATAGGCCATGGGACCTTTCTAGCAGGTATAGCTGCTGGTAAACCTATAGACAACGAGAACTTCTCAGGTGTGGCACCTAGCTCAGAATTAGTTGTAGTTAAACTAAAACAAGCAAAACGCTATTTAAAAGAGTTCTTTAGGGTTCCTCCTGATGCATTAGCCTATCAGGAAAATGACATAATGCTTGCTGTTTCTTACCTATTACAGGTATCTCTAAGGTTACAAAAACCAATATCTATATGCATAGGGCTTGGTACTAGCCAAGGGGGCCATGATGAAATGGGAACCCTAAGCAGCTATCTAAATAGTGTTGCAACCTACCCAGGTGTTGCAATTTCTATAGCTGCTGGCAATGAAGGCAACCAAAGACATCATTACTTTGGTGTTGTAAGTAATAATATGGAATATGACACTATAGAACTAAGGGTAGGACCTGATGAATATGGTTTTTCTATGGAACTATGGGGAAATGCACCTAATACCTTTTCAATTGATATACTCTCTCCAACTGGGGAATATATCCCACGTATCCCCGCTAGGATAAATGAATCAAGGGAAATAAGATTTATATTTGAAGAAACAATTGTTAATATCGATTACTTTTTAATTGAATCACAAACTGGCGACCAACTAATACTAGTTCGTTTTCTTATGCCAACTCAAGGAATATGGCGTTTTAGAGTATATGCTACTGGAGACTTAGAACTAAGCTATCATGTTTGGCTCCCTATCTCAAACTTTATCTCAGAAAATACCTTTTTCACTGAATCAACCCCTACAACTACTGTTACCTCTCCAGGTAATACTATAATACCAATGACAGTTACAGCCTATGATGTAGCAAATAATAGCTTGTATCTAAATGCTGGCAGGGGCTTTTCTAGAACTGGTATAATAAATCCTAACTTTGCTGCACCAGGTGTTAATATAATTGGTCCAATTCCAGGCAATAGATACACAGTTATGAGTGGAACTAGCATTGCTGCTGCCCATATCACTGGTCTTGCAACCCTTCTTTTAGAGTGGGGTATCTCCTTAGATAACTTTCCAACCCTCTCTTCAGTTGAAATCAAAAACATGTTAATACGGGGAGCTATTAGGAGCCCAACTAATGTATATCCTAATACAGATTGGGGGTATGGGATTGTCAATATATATAATACATTTATAAATATTAGAGGTGATTTATAATAAAAGTCTTTTGCTCTTAAAATACTTTAATTTAAGGGCAAATACCTTATAAGATTAAAACCTATTAAATATAAATCATATAATAATTAACTTTAGGCTTTCATAAACATATATTAATATAAAATAAATTTTGAGGATTGCTATGAAAAACAAAATAATATATCCTGCACAGATGTCTACCCAGTCTTTAGGAAGATTAACAGTAAGCGTTATCCAGGATACAGGTTTAATACCTATTCCCGATGCGGTTGTACGTATTACACCTGAAGGAGAGCCTACAAGAGTTGTAGCAGAAGTAACAACTGATGAAATAGGACGAACAGAGGCCATTGAACTTGAGGCACCACCAGAAGAGTATAGCTTAGAACCTGAAAGTCCAATGCCCTATAGTGAATACACCATAACAGCTAGTGCACCTAACTTTGATCAAGTTGAAATTCATGGAGCCCAAATATTACCTAATGTTACTGCAGTCCAGCCAGTTGAATTAATACCAATTATAGAAGAAGACCCATATGCAGCCCATGCCTTTAATGTTGAACCCCATACCTTATACGGAGAATACCCTCCAAAAATAGCTGAAGACGAAATTAAACCCATTGATGAAACTGGTGAGATTGTACTTAGAGAAGTTGTAGTTCCTGAATTTGTGATAGTCCATGACGGAGTTCCCACAGACTCTAGCGCTCCAAACTACTATGTAAGATATAACGACTACATTAAAAATGTAGCATCATCAGAGATATATGCTACATGGCCTGAGAGTGCTATTTATGCTAACGTTTTAGCCATTATGTCATTTACCTTAAATAGAGTTTATACAGAATGGTATAGGAATCAAGGCTATAACTTTACAATCACATCATCTACAGCCTTTGACCACAAGTGGATGAGCGGACGTAATATATATTCTAATATAAGCCTAATTGTAGATACCATATTTAATAACTACCTTTCACGGCCAAATGTAAGTCAGCCTATACTAACACAATACTGTGATGGAAATAGAGTCACCTGTCCAGGTTGGCTATCCCAGTGGGGTTCAAAAAATTTAGCTGACCAAGGATATGACGCTATTGATATAATAAGAAACTATTATGGTTCCAATATGTTCATTAATGAGGCCCCTGCCGTAGCCGGGGTACCATCTTCTTTCCCAGGTTTTAACCTTGATATTGGAGCAAGTGGTGATTATGTAAGACAACTACAAGACCAACTCAATACTATAGCCGCTGTCTATACTGCAATACCAAGGATTGCTGTTGATGGCATCTATGGTCCAAACACCAAGAAGGCAGTAGAAGAATTCCAACGTATATTTGGCCTTCCTGCAAACGGAATTGTAGACCTACCAACCTGGTATAGAATCTCCCATATTTATGTAGCCGTAACAAGAATAGCCGAATAGGCTCTCTTAATATAAAGAAAATGGAACTGAGCATATAAAAGGGGAAGTAGCTAGTAGGGGTGTAGTATATACATTTTTTATTTCTGCGCAACTGCAACGAATAAAAAATGTATATACTACACCCATATCTTGCTGCTTCCCTATCTTACTTTTACCTAATAACTACTTAACTTCTACAGTCCAGTTTAGGATATCCTCTACCTTACCTACTTGAATACCTGTAATTGTATCATATAACTTCTGGCTGTATTCTCCTATTTTACCTTCATTGATAACCATTACATGATCTTCCCATCTTAGGCATCCAACAGGAGAGATAACTGCTGCCGTACCAGTTCCAAATACTTCTTCTAACTTACCTGCCTGATAGGCCTCGTATATATCGTAAATAGTAATTTGTCTCTCTTCTACTGGAATGTTCCAATGTTTACATAAGTCAATAACAGATGCTCTTGTAACTCCTGGTAATATACTTCCATTTAGTTTTGGAGTTATAATTTTACCATCAATTTTAAAGAAGATATTCATAGACCCAACTTCTTCAATATATTTACGCTCTATACCATCTAGCCATAATACTTGAGAGTAGCCTTCTTCACTTGCCTTAACCTGAGATGCTAAAGATGCTACATAATTACCTCCAGTTTTAGCTTCACCAATTCCACCTTTTACTGCTCTTACATAATCGTCTTCAACCCATATCTTAACTGGATTAATTCCTTCCTTGTAATAGGCCCCAACTGGAGATAAGATTATGATAAACATATAAGTATCTGATGGGCGTACTCCTAAAAATGGGTCTGTTGCTATAACAAATGGCCTAATATAAAGTGATGTGCCTGGTTTTTCTGGTATCCATGCTTCATCAACTTTTACTAGTGCTTTAACAGCTTGGACAAAATCTTCTTCTGGAATTTCTGGAATACATAGTCTTCTATTAGTATTTATTGCTCTTTTAGCATTCATGTCCGGACGAAATAATAAAGTTCTACCATCCTCAGTTTTGTAGGCCTTCATACCTTCAAACATTTCTTGACCATAATGGAAAACCATAGCTGATGGCTCTAAACTTATAGGTTGGTAAGAAATTACTCTTGGATCATGCCATCCCTTGCCTGTCTCATAATTCATTATAAACATATGGTCTGTAAATATAGTTCCAAAAGATAATGGATCATCTTCACCTGGGCGTTCTTTTAATTCTTCTCTTAATTCATATCGTATATCTAACATTTTTAACCTTCCTTCATAGTAAACACAAAATTTATATCTATGATATATCTACTCAAACTATTTTTCAAGTCTTTTAATTATTTATCTGTTTAACTTGTTAATGTGTTAATAAAACAATCTTATTATACCATATGTAAAGACCCTATACTAAAAAATATATTATAATAAAATAAAAAAGTACAGTATAAACTTCTCAACAAGCTATCATATAAATAACTTAGAGAATCTCATACTATACCTTTATTTATCCACACGTAATAATAAATCAATCAAAAAACTTTGATTATCCTATCTGCTTTTATATCCCCTTTACCACTATTCTTAATAGTAGTTAAAAGCTCAACTAACAACTCTATATCTCTACGAAAAGCGAATATACCCTCATCATCACCAAAATAGATATAGTGGTCATCATGATATATTTCTGTATTCAAGAATCTATCCCAACTTAGTTTGCCTGGGGACTTGGAAATATCCTTCCAATATATACCATCATCGCATATTGCAATACCAGTCCTACCTGTCTCTAAAGCTGATGAATCATAGAACAAAACAAGCTTATCTTCATCAAACCCTAAACTATTAACTGAATTTGAAAGTATCATCTTAGGAATACAGTTCCAATTGTAAACCCTATTAAAACACATGTCCTTACATAAGTTTCTTATACCATCCACAAGCAACCCCCCATTCAAATTGATAAGCATTCTAAAATCTGACCTATAATATATTATGTTTGTTTTTCTATAACTTTATTTATAGTTACGTATTTATATTACCATTTATAATCTTTTTTGTCTATAGTAACCACATCTTAGTAGGGGTGTACAAAAAAAGAGTTCATTTTGTGGTCAATACCACCTCAATGAACTCTAGATTTTTGTATATTTTTATTGAAGGTATTACTTGCTAGGTCTTAATACTGATAAATTCCTGAATACTGTAAATTTATTATCCTTCTATAGATATTTAGCTTCTAGTCTTTCTAACATATCTATATAGTACTTTTGAGTACCTTTTTCCATCGCTTCTTCTTCGAATCTATGGGAACTAGCATCTACTTTTTCTAATATTACCTTAGGAAGTTGTTTTTCTGCAAAAGTAAATACTACCGTATTTTCTTTATCAATATGTCTATTTAGTAGGTAGGCATAACCCATTACATTAGCTACTAGGTCAAGTTTGCTCTCCTCATTCCCTTCTCTTACTTTATCTAAGGCATCATGGGCATCAGACATATATAACCTACCTAGGTCATGTTCTACAAGCATACCATGAGTTATCAGCTTATTTGCAAGAGGGCCTAAGTGGTCAATCATTTCTACAAACAAGAACTTTTCTTCCTTGCCATGGTGGTGTTTGTCTGCATAGTTACGTACAAAGTCTATCATATCTTCAAAATCATCTGCATCAACTTTACCACCATTAAATATATCAAGGCTTGCCTTACGGATTACTTTTAATAGTCTTTTTATATAAGTATGTTCTTCAATCATTATTTCTATACTATTTCTCATACTTTTCTCCTATTCTTAAACTACTTTCTGATTCTATAGGTAGCTTCTCCTATTTTCTCATATTTTGCTCCTGTATTTTCAAGGAAACCATTAATATATTCATCTCTAAGTAGGTAATATATTGATATATCACCATCTACAGCATTCCAAAACTCTTTGTGAACACATTCATTTCTTGTCCAAGTTATAGAATCTTCTTCTTGTGAATTTACAGAATTTACATGATCACAAGGCATGCCATCTAGTAGGCTATCATTAATAGCTGCTTTATAAATCATAGATGCAGTTGCTTCATGATTAATGTTTAATTTCTGAGCTTGGTTTTTACCTGTGTTTTTGTATATTTCCTTTAACTTGTCTAAAGATTCAGGGTGGTCTTTTAAGATATTAGTAACAGTATAAGCTAAGTGTTTTTCAACCCTGTGTATACGTTCTTGCAACCAGCCATGAATATTTGACTCATCTATTACCTCTTCTAATGGAGCACTTTCTATTATTCCATATTCTGTATCTAGATATTCTCTATAATTGGTACCATATTCTTCTTTTGCATATGCTATTATCTCTTCAACTATGGTGTTTTGAATCTTTATTTTACCATGTAGCCAATAATGGATTGGTCCTAAAAATAAACTCATTTATTTTCCTCCGTTCAAATCAAAAAGGCTGCTACAATCTAAATTTAAGTTTTCAATTGTAACAGCCTCCTATTTTATTTAGTTTGTGTTCTATCTATAACTAACTATGACTAAAAAACCAATAATATGACATTAGTTTCCTAAGTCTTAATTATAATTCTACTAATTATTCACCTAAGAATAATTGGATATCATCTTCAACAGTTCCAATTCCTGAAATACCAAAGGTTTCTACTAATACGTTTGCAACGTTTGGTGATAGGAATGCTGGTAATGTTGGGCCTAAATGAATGTTCTTAACTCCTAAGTATAGTAGTGAAAGAAGAACAATAACAGCCTTTTGTTCATACCAAGCTATGTTATATGCGATAGGTAATTCGTTAACACTATCTACTTCAAAGATTTCTGCTAATTTAAGTGCAATTAATACAAGTGAGTAAGAGTCATTACATTGTCCTGCATCAATAACACGTGGGATACCACCAATATCTCCAAGATTTAACTTGTTGTACTTATACTTAGCACAACCTGCTGTAAGGATTACTGTATCTTGTGGTAGTGCTTTCGCGAAGTCTGTGTAGTAGTTTCTTCCCTTTTGTCTTCCGTCGCAACCAGCCATTACAAAGAACTTTCTAATTTTGCCAGTCTTAACTGCATCAACTACTGCATCGGCAACTGCAAATACTTGCTCATGAGCAAATCCACCATCGATTTCTCCAGTTTCAATTTCAGTTGGAGGTGCACATTTCTTAGCTTGTTCAATAATTGCTGAGAAATCTTTAACTTCTCCTTCCTCACCTGGAATATGAGTACAACCTGGATATCCTGCAGAACCTGTAGTGTAAAGTCTATCTTTATAGCTATCCTTTGGAGGTACAATACAGTTTGTTGTCATTAGAATTGGACCATTAAATGCTTCAAACTCTTCTTTTTGCTTCCACCAAGCATTACCATAGTTTCCAACTAGGTTGTCATACTTCTTAAATGCTGGGTATGAGTTAGCTGGTAACATTTCTGAGTGAGTATATACATCAACACCAGTACCTTGTGTTTGTTCTAGTAATTGTTCTAGGTCTTTTAGGTCGTGACCTGAAATAAGAATTCCTGGGTTGTTACGAACACCGATATTTACTTTAGTAGCTTCTGGATGACCATAAGTAGAAGTATTAGCCCTGTCTAGTAATTCCATTCCCTTAACACCTAGGGCACCAGTATTTAGAGTTAATTGTACTAATTCATCAGCTGTTAGAGAATCATCTAATAGCTTAACTAAGGTTTCTTGTAAGCCTATTTGAATTTCTTCATCATCAAAACCTAAAACATTTGCATGTTTTAAATAAGCTGATAAACCTTTTAATCCGTATGTAATTAACTCTCTTAAACTTCTAATATCTTCGTTTACAGTTGCTAATACACCAACTTCTGGTGCTACTGATTTAGCATCAAATTCTTCATTAGTGTTAGCATAGTATAGAGCCACATCTGAAAGACCTTCTTTGTTGTCTAGTTGCTCAATTAATTCTTTCTTAACATTAAGAGTCATTCTTGTACGATCATAAAATACATCATTATCAAAGTTTGCATTAGTGATTGTCGTAAATAGGTTTAAAACAATCATGTGGTTAACATCTGTTCCAACAGTTTTTCCTTCTGCTCTAAGTCTAGTTGTTACTTCTGATAAACCTTTAGATGCATAGATTAGTAAATCTTGTAAGTTGGATGTGTCTGCTTGCTTGCCACATACACCTACTTTAGTACATCCTTTGTTTCCTGCTGTTTCTTGACATTGATAACAAAACATGTTGAAATCTTGTAATGTCTTTTCCATAGAATATTTTCCTCCTATAATATATAAATACAGTTATAAACTGTGTTATAAGGTTCATTTTTAATTTGTTTCCCTGTTTCTATAAATATCTTACATTATAGGTTAACTATTTTCTGTAACAAATGTTACGAATCAAAACATTTTTTAAAAAGGTAAAAATATTCTTGGATTTCATTAGTATATCAGCATAGAAAACATATAATTAAACTTCCATGCCTTCTACACAGTCTAGTAAGCTATCATAATTTATGACCCTAACGATATCCTTATCTACTTCAATAAGACCATCCTTTTGCATCTTATTTAATTCCCTTGATAGGGAAGGCCTTGCTACACTTAGATAATCAGCAAACTCTTCTCTATTCATATATAACTTAACATACATAGACTCATCAAGTTGTTCTAATATATATTTAGCAATCTTTTGCCTTAAGCTCCCGTGAGATAGCAATTGCACCTTATTATTAAGGAAAAATGCTTTCTGAGCAAGAATCTTAAGCATGTTTCTAATCATTAAATTATGACCATTACACTCTTTGCTACAGTAGTGAAAAAAGAATGATTTTGGTATCTCTAAGATATAAGAGTCTACTGTTGCAAGAGCATAATATGGATATTCTTCATTTTCTAAAAATACATATACTTCACCAAACATTTCATTTTCTTCTATATTAGTTACAATATATCTTCTACCATTTAAGGAGTCACGACAGACAACTATGCTACCTTCAATAAGTATATAAAGAGACTTTGGTGGATCTTCTTGGCTAAAAACCTTTGTATTCTTAGGATACTTTTTGACCTGTGATTTACTACATTCTAACAAGTATTCTATTTCTTCAATAGACATACTATGAAACAATGCATTGTCTTTAATTTTATCAGCAATATCTTTCATATCAGTTAACACCCTTAATAAAGTGACTTAACATTCTTATTAATATATTTTGTAAATACATATTCTATATCATAATAGGTATGCTCTTCTGAAGTATCTACTAACTCCCAATCCTTACTAGCATCTAGGTTTGAAAAAAAAGCATCAGCGTCGTAGGCATAATTAATTCTAGTAACATAAGCAACATCACAATAATCTAAAAATTGCTCATATATAGTTTGTCCACCAATAATATAGACTTCATCAGTCTTATATTTCTTGATTTCTTCTATAACTTCTTCAATACTATTTACAATAGTAGCTCCTTTTACCTTATAGTCTTTGTTCCTAGTTATTACAATATTAGTCCTATTAGGTAAAGGCTTAGCTTGGGGGAAGCTCTCTAGAGTTTTTCTCCCCATAACAATTACCTTGTTTGTTGTATGTTCTTTAAAATACCTTAGGTCATTGGGTATATTAACAAGTAACTTGTTATCTTTACCAATAGCCCAGTTATTATCAACTGCTACAATTAAATTCATGTCTTCCTCCTAAATAGCTACAGGAATCTTTACCTGTGGTCCATGTACATAATTTTCTAACTTAAAATCTTCTACAGTAAATTCATAAAAATCTTTTACTTCTGGATTAATGATAAGTTTAGGAGCCTCAAAGGTTGGTCTCTTTATTAGTTCTTTAACAATAGGTATATGCCTGTCATAGATATGGGCATCAGCAATAACATGAACAAATTCCCCAACCTCCATATCACAAACTTGGGCTAGCATATGAATTAGGATTGCATACTGGCAAACATTCCAGTTATTAGCCGTAAGTACGTCTTGTGACCTTTGATTTAGGATACCATTTAAAACTAATTTATCACTAGTTTTTGACTTTGTTACGTTAAATGTCATGCTATAGGCACATGGATATAAATTCATCTCATGTAAGTCTTGATGAACATATATATTTGTCATAATACGTCTACTGTATGGATTATTCTTAAGGTCATATATAACCCTATCAACTTGGTCCATTTCACCTTCTTTATACTTGTGCTTTACACCAAGCTGATATCCATAAGCCTTACCAATTGAACCGTCTTCATCAGCCCAACTATCCCAAATCTTACTATTTAACTCATTAACATTATTAGATTTCTTTTGCCAAATCCATAAAAGTTCGTCTATGCAACTTTTTAAGGCAGTTCTTCTTAAAGTAATAATAGGAAACTCTTTTGATAAGTCATATCTATTTATGACACCAAACTTCTTTACTGTATAGGCATAAGAACCATCTTCCCACTTAGGCCTAACCTTCTCTCCTTCTGTAGATGTTCCGTTCTCTAATATGTCAGTACACATTTCTATAAAAACATTATCTGCTAAACTCATAATATACTCCTTCACTATAACACTTTACTATTAGTGTACATTCAAATTAGACATATTTCAACATGTTTTTAAAAGCGGCCTTAGAACTTTAACTAGTTCTAAGACCGCTTATTACTTAATTATATCTAGAGATATTATATTTACTATTTTATATTAGAAAGAACCCTTTCAGTAAAGTTCTTAATATTACCTATTCCCACATACTTAGTATAGTCATCACCATTAATGGCAACTAAAGTTGGTGCTTGCATAACCTTATACTGAGTCGCTAAGTCTAAGTTTACTTGTCCATCTATTTCAGAATAAGGTAGGTCTTTTAAGTATTCCCTTGCTATATTACAATTAGGACATGTTTTTGTTGTAAATAAGTATAACTTGCTATCTTTTGCTAAGTTCTTTTGTTCTTCCTTATCAAGAACCTCTTCTTCCTTACTTACTTTATTATAAAACACAACCTTTGAAATAGTCTCATTTAAGTTATATTCTTGCCTATCCTTATACTCTTGGACCTTGCCGTCATTCCAATGTTGAACTGGCCTATAATATCCGGTTATACGGCTATAAACCTCAGCCACTTCTCCACAATCTGGACAGGTAAAATGTTCACCTGATATATATCCATGATTCTTACAAATAGAATATGTTGGCGAAATTGTATAGTATGGTAATTTGTAGTTCTCAGCAATAGCACGTACTATCTTAGCTGCAGCCTTCCAATCTGGAAGCTTTTCTCCAACAAATGCGTGGAATACAGTTCCTGATGTATATAAGGTCTGAAGTTCATCTTGAACATCAAGAGCTTCAAATATATCCTCTGTATAATTTACTGGTAGATGAGAACTATTGGTATAATAAGGAATTTCTCCTGGTTCACCAGCTGTCTTAATATCAGGGAATTTCTTTCTATCATGTTTTGCGAGGCGGTAGCTTGTTGATTCTGCAGGAGTTGCCTCAAGATTAAACAAGTCACCATACTTTTCTTGGTAGTCAGATAAGCGTTCTCTCATATAATTAAGAGTCTTAATTGCAAAATCATTGGTTTCTTTATGAGTCATATCCTTACCCAACCACTTTGCATTAAGTCCAACCTCATTCATACCAACCAAACCAATAGTAGAAAAATGGTTCTCAAAAGTCCCTAAGTAGCGTTTAGTATAAGGATAGAAGCCACTTTCCATTAGCTTTGTAACAACCTTTCTCTTTACATCAAGAGAGCGAGCAGCTATATCCATCATTTTGGCTAGTCTCTTAAAGAAATCATTCTCATCCTTAGCCTGATATGCAATCTTAGGTAAGTTAATGGTAACAACTCCTATAGAACCTGTACTTTCTCCTGCCCCAAAGTAACCACCAGATTTCTTTCTAAGTTCCCTAAGGTCAAGTCTAAGTCTGCAGCACATTGAACGAACATCACTTGGTTCCATATCACTATTAATATAGTTTGAAAAATATGGTGTTCCATACTTGGCTGTCATTTCAAATAATAATCTATTGTTTTCTGTATCGGACCAATCAAAATCCCTAGTTATTGAATATGTCGGGATTGGGTATTGGAAACCTCTCCCATTAGCATCTCCTTCGATCATAATTTCAATAAAGGCCTTATTTATCATGTCCATTTCTTTTTTGCAATCTCTATATGTAAAGTCAAGTTCCTTTCCACCAACTATACAGGGCTTGTCAGCCATATCAGCAGGAACTGTCCAATCAAGTGTTATGTTAGAAAATGGTGCCTGTGTACCCCACCTACTTGGTGTATTAACCCCATAAACAAAGGATTGTATACATTGCTTTACCTCATCATATGAAAGGTTGTCCACCTTAACAAAAGGTGCTAGATATGTATCAAAAGATGAGAATGCTTGAGCTCCTGCCCATTCGTTTTGCATAATCCCTAGGAAGTTAACCATCTGATTGCATAGAGTAGATAGGTGCTTAGCTGGTGATGAATTAATCTTTCCAGGTACCCCACCTAAACCTTCTTCAATTAACTGTCTTAGTGACCATCCTGCACAATAACCTGTTAACATGGAAAGGTCATGGATATGTATATCTGCATTCCTATGAGCATTAGCTATTTCTTCATCATATACTTCTGAAAGCCAGTAGTTAGCAGTAATTGAACCTGAGTTATGAAGAATTAAGCCCCCAACTGAGTAAGTAACTGTTGAGTTTTCTTTAACTCGCCAATCCTCTTCTTTAACATAACTATTAACTAAATCTTTATAGTCAAGAAAAGTACTCTTCATATTACGAATCTTTTCTCTATTCTTACGATATAAGATGTAAGCCCTTGCCACATCAGTATAGCCACTTTGTTCCAAAACATGCTCTACACAGTCTTGTATGTCTTCTACATGGACCTTGTTATCGTCTACCTTGTCTTGGAACTCTGCAGTTACCCTAAGGGCTAGAAGGTTAATAATATCTTCTGTATAGTATTTCTCCGTAGCATCAAACGCCTTAGTTATAGCTGCACTTATCTTTTCTAAATTAAATTCTGCTATTTCCCTATCTCTTTTGATAACTTGTATCATTCAAAAACTCCTTCCTTGACCATCCTAAGCTGGTTCTTAGTACAAAACTCTTCTTTGTTAAATAGTTTTCACACATGTTTATTCTAACAAATTACCCTCTGATAGTCAAGAAAAAAACACAAGATATATGGGCCTGATCGCAATGCCGCCACTATATCTTGTGTTTGTGCTGTTTTTACATTCATATATTATATTAACTTTAATTAATTATCAAAACTAAAGTATATTCTTTATAAAGAATTATAATTGATGTTTTATTTTCTCATACAGGTCTTTTGGCAAGTAAGCCTTTACAAAGATACCCTCTGCTTGGTATTCTTCAAGAAGAAGTTCACCATATTTACGAATAGTTTGAATTTTTCCAGCTTCATTAAAAGAAAAAACTTTTTCTATATAAACCTTATTTTCTCTTAAAACATCTTCAAGAACTTCTAAAAGTTCATCTAAGCCAGTCCCATGCTTTGCTGATATTTTCAAAGTATAGTCTGCCTTTACATCCTTTAATATTGCATCCTTATCCCTTAAGTCATCTTTATTAAAAAGTGTAATAATAGGCTTATCCTTAATTCCTAGACTTTTAAGGGTCTCATATACAATATGCATTTGCTTGTAAACATCAGGGTTAGAACTATCCACTACATGTAAGATTATATCAGCATACTTAGCTTCTTCTAAGGTACTCTGGAACGACTCCACTAGGTTATGAGGAAGTTTCCTTATAAAACCTACAGTGTCAGTTAAGAGTAGCTGCTGGCCACTTGGAAGTTCTAACTTTCTTGTAGTTGGGTCTAGGGTAGCAAATAGCTTATTTTCTTCTAAAACCCCTGCATCTGTTAAGGTATTAAGAAGGGTTGACTTACCTGCATTAGTATAACCTACAATTGCAGCTACTGGTATATTGCTCTTACTTCTAGACTCTCTAAGAGTATCTCTAGTTTGCTTTACTTGTTCAAGTTCTTGTTTCAAAACAGATATACGGTTTCTTATATGCCTTCTATCTGTCTCCAGTTTCATCTCACCAGGTCCCCTAGTACCTATTCCACCACCTAGTCTAGATAGGGAATCTCTCATACCAACTAAATGAGTCAACCTATGCTTAAGCTGGGCTAGTTCTACCTGAATCTTTCCTTCCTTGGTAGTTGCCCTGTTAGCAAAAATATCAAGTATTAGAACAGTCCTATCCATAACCTTTATATCTAAATCATTAGTAAGGTTTCGCATCTGGGCAGGAGTAAGCTCATCATCACATACTATGCCTGTTGCCTTTTGCTCATCAATTAATTCAATTAACTCTTCTATTTTTCCTTTGCCTATATATGACCTTGGATGAATTCGTTCCCTATTTTGTACTATTCTACCAACAGTAATTCCTCCTGCTGTACTAACTAATTCTTCTAATTCATCTAAGGATTCCTGTGTATCGTCATCATCTCTTTCTGATACAGCAACTAATATAAGCTTCTCTTTTGGTTCTTCTATTTCAAACATTTAATACCTCCTAGGTTTGATAAACCCTCGGAAAGATAACTCTTTACCAATACTTATCTCTTAACTAGCCTCTGGCAACCTTGTTTTTATAAATTCTAATTCCCTTATGGCTTCTTCATCTTCTGGATACAAACCTATATATTCATTTAATACTTCATAAGCCTTACTATAGTCACTAAGTGACTCTAAGGCTACAATCTTATTTGCAAGTAAAGACTGATTTAGGGATGAAACTCCTATCTCCAAGCCCTTATTAAAACTCTCTAGAGCTCGTTCGTAGTAGCCAAGTTCTAGTAAACAATAACCCATTTGATTATAGGCTGTAGCAATATTATAGTCTGTTATTTCATAATCTTCAAAAGGAATGGCAAAAAAGGCTTCATAATAAGCAACGGCACCTTCATAGTCTTCCTTTACTTCTAAGATCTTAGCAAGATAATAATTCGCTTCTAGAATTCCTTCTTCTAGCGACTTTAAGAAAGCTTCCATAGCATAATCATAATTCTCTAGATAAAAATTAGCCCTTGCATTATTATATAAGTCATCTGTGTTATTAATCTTTATGCTAGTTATTCTATCTAAGACATCTTTTGCCCTTTCATCTTGCCCCTCTTCTTTAAGTAGATGGAACTTTGCAAAATAATAGTCATAATAATCTGGCTTAATTGAAATTGCTTGGTCTAAATCCTTTCTTGCTAGTTCATATTCTTTAAGTTCTTGTAAAGCTCTTGCCCTTTTGTAGTATATATCAGGATTATTAGAATCTATATCTATAGCTAAAGTTAAGGTTGCTTTTGCCTCTTCATAAAGCATAGAAGCAATTTGAGTATCAGCCTTATATAATAAAATATCCAAATTCATATTATCTAATTCATCTATTGATAAAGCAAGGTCAAACTGACTTATAGCTTTTTCAAATTCATTGGTATTATAATAAGCTATACCCTTGCCATAATACGCCTTTTTGTTATTCTCTCTAACAATCTTACTATCCTTATCAGTAATAACCTGATTATATATATTAATAGCTTCCCCATAATTCTCTAATATAAGCAAAACATTACCATAAGCAAGATAATAATCTCCCATGTCTGGGTTTTGGCTTATTGCTTTTGAGAACTCATCTGCTGCCGTCTCATAATCACCATTTTTATAGGCCTTAATACCACTATTATAATTTTGACTTCCCTTAGAACAACCAGTTATAGTAATGCTAGTAAAAAATAACACAAATAATAATAACAAAATTGGTTTATTCGTATTCATCAGTAATATTCCTCTTTTTCTAGACACTTATTCTTTATCTTATCTACTTACTCCCTTAATCGACATTTTTCGACATCTTGCCATCATAGCAAAAAAAGCGAAGAATCTAATCACAAAAGCCATAACAAGATTCCTCACTACTTTTACCTGATACCTATATTCTAATTTCAATAAGCAAAATGGAGATAAGCGGGCTCGAACCGCTGGCCTCTTGAATGCCATTCAAGCGCTCTCCCAACTGAGCTATACCCCCAAATATTAATTAGCTAGCTTTCTAGGTAATAAAAAGCAACTACTAACATTCTATCTATTTATACCCCTAATGTCAATCTCCTTTTGAGAATATCTTACCAATATTTTTCCCTCATCTAATAATTTATCAATAAATATAGCAAAACTATGATAGTAAATCTTAATTTACTATCATAGTTTTTACTAATCCTAATTAATGGCATGTTTTAACCATTTTCCTGTTA
>JAAYRG010000096.1 GCA_012518885.1 Clostridiales bacterium
AACTAAGGGGATATGGAGTAAGAGTAATGGTCAGGGTATCCGTAGGGATATCTAGACCTTGGACGTAATCATCTAGACTCGTAATAGTAAGAAGGTAGGAGTGTCTTGTTTCTATATTACATGGAAGTCTACCACCATCTAGGCTAGTGCCAAGAGCGTAGTATGGCTTTATATTAAGGTGTTTATCATAGGGAGTCTTTAGGTCGTCTTGAAGATTTGGATATTCATTATTAGAGACTATTTCACTATCATTAAGGCTGTATTCTTTAGTAGGAGATAGGTTAAAGTTAATATTAGAACTCCCATTATTAGATGTGATTGTAAGCCTATAGCCTAGGGATACTTCGCTTATTCCCACATCATTATTATTAGATATAGCTATTACATAGGATGTAGAAGAACCAGGAGCTAGGGGGTCTAGTAAAAAGCTTAGGCTTATTTCCTTAGAACAACTTGTAGTGGTATAATTATCCCTATTAATATCTAAACTTACTATTGCCTTGGCTTCTCTTGCGGTAACTTGGCTAGATATACATGTTATATAGCCTGCCTGTGACCTAGCTATTAGGCATATGGCAAATAGGTATAGCCATATGGTTAGGATAAATAACCTAGGACATATTTTCTTTTGTCCATTCAATTTTATTAAGTCTATTACTTGACACCCCCATTTCCTTAACATTTTAAGTCTTATTAGTTTTCTAGTCATACATATCTCTTATCTATTAGAGCTTCTTTTAAAATAAAATCTCAAAAATAATTTTTCAAACTTACTCAACTTGGTTTGCGGTTATGGTTATCTTAAGATTTACCTTGGCCATAGTCGGTGCATTACCTAGAGAATTATCCTCTCCAGAATTGCTAGACTTCCACCTCCAGTAGATGGTATGTTGGCTTCCCTTAGTGAATGCAGGGGGGATTTCCCCAGCCTTGTAGTGCTTCATTGAAAAAGGCTGATTTTTTGTATAAATACTTTCAGAATCGCCTGACAGTCTAATAATTTTATTCATTAACTGGTTCCAAGTTCCAAAGTCTTCATCTTCCTGGCTATTAAGGCTCCACTGTATATTAGGATTAAGATTAAGACTATCATCGATTGAACTACCTTCAACACTTACTGTAAACTCATAATCTACCTCAGGAGCCTCCTTGCTGCCCCCATAAGGAAAGCTAAAGGTTGCACTCCCTTTTGTTCCTGCTGCTATGACGTTACTTGTGGACCTTACTACTTCATTACCATCAATATTAGTATAGCTATTCTTAAATAAATCCTTTAAATTAATAGATGAATCTTTGGCTGTAAATCCCCAATAAGCTACACTTGCTAAGTTCTCACCAGAAGCCTTAGTACTATAATTTGCGAATGTTCTTGCTACTAGACTTGATGTGATTAAGGCAAAAGCACAAATAAAAATAGATGCCCTTAATGTTTTAGTTTTTATCAAATATATTTCCTCCTATAATTATTATTGATTAGTGGTCTTAAAAGATATAATAAGATTACATAGTTTTAATGGGAAAATAGGCATGTTAAGAATGAAATGATCTGAAAGTGGTCTAGGTATTATAATAAGACTTGATATTAGATAAATAATTATATATGGATTTAAGAATCCTTAGGTAATAAGATATGTTTCTCTGATTGTTGTTGAAGTATTGCAACTTCTGTTTCTAGTCTAGCAGTATTATCGCTTACAACTTGTAAGTGACACCGTCTAAGGATGATATCATACAGGAGAAAGGTCAAAATGGGAGCTCCTATAAATATTGTCATACCTAGAGGTTCTTGTAAGAATAAGGCAAGACTACCTAGTTTGGGAATTCTAAAAAGATAAATTCCAATAAGCTGTTCTTCATAAACTGGGTCAGGGTCAACTACATTATTGACATCTCCCTTAGTTTTAAATTCTAGCCTTCCTATGTTATTAGTTTCAATACTAGTGATTCTATGGGTAATAATCTTTAGGGAATCGTCTCGGTAAAAGGCAATGACATCGCCAACTTCTAGTTCTTTAGCATTAACCTTTCTTACGAAAACCATATCACCAACTTCAATATGGCCTTCTTCTTGGCCTGACATAGAACCTGAAACTACTATCATTGGAGTAATACCAAGAATTGATGGGGGTAGATTTGGGTTTAAGAGACCCTTAAAAATAAAAATGAGATTAGATGTGAGCATTAATCCGAATATTAGACATAAGATAAGTCCTAATACAGATTGGATGCTGGGTGAAGACTTGTTAAATATGTAGTTTTGATTGTTTATAACTATCCTCCTTCTGTCGTTTACCGACCGTTTTACATAATTATACAAGAATAAATAAAAATGTCAATTATTTCTACTAGATATTATAAAACTAAAACCCAATGTGTTTAAAATTTCAGGTCACATTGGGTTTTAGTATATATAAGCATTTTAGGAGAATTTTTGGTTTACTTACTAATAGCTTTAAAGGCCTCTTCTAAATCTTCAATTATATCATTGATATTTTCGGTACCAATTGATAGACGGACTGTGTTTGGTTTTATCCCAGAAGCAGCTAATTCTTCTGGAGTCATTTGTGAATGGGTAGTTGATGCTGGATGAATAACTAAAGATTTGACATCAGCAACATTTGCAAGTAGGGAGAAAAGTTCTAATTCATCAATAAAATCTCTTGCCTTTTGCTCGTTACCCTTAATTTCAAAAGTAAATATAGAACCTCCACCCTTTGGATAGTACTTTTTATATAGTTCTTGTTGTTTAGGGTCATCTGATACATGAGGGTGGTTAACCTTTTCTACCTGTGGATGGTTATTTAAGTATTCTACCACTTTAAGGGCATTTTCTACATGGCGTTCTACTCTTAAGGATAGGGTTTCTAACCCTTGTAGAAATAGGAAGGCATGGAAAGGAGATAGGGTTGCTCCAGTATCACGTAGTAAAAGGGCACGGATTTTTGTAACGAAGGCTGCAGGGCCAACATCTTTTGCAAAACTAATACCGTGATAGCTTGGGTTAGGTTCAACAAGGTCAGGGAATCTACCTGATTTTTCCCAGTCAAACTTACCACCATCGATTATGACACCACCTATACTTGTTCCATGACCACCTATGAACTTGGTAGCTGAGTGTACAACAATATCAGCACCATATTCTATAGGCCTAAGTAGGTATGGGGTTGAAAAGGTACTATCAACTATTAGGGGAATTCCATTAGCATGGGCAATATTTGCTAGCCTTTCAATATCAACTACCTCTGAATTTGGATTTCCAAGGGTTTCTACAAAAAGAAGCTTAGTGTTGTCTTTAATAGCATTTTCAACTTCTTCATAGTTAAAAGGGTCAACGAAGGTTGTATCAATTCCAAACTCTTTGGATGTATGTTGTAGGAGGTTAAAGGTTCCACCATATATATTTTTGGCTGCTACAACATGGTCGCCATGATGGGCAATATTTAGAATGGAATAAGTGATGGCAGCAGAACCTGAAGCAACTGCTAGTGCTGCAACACCGCCCTCAAGTGCAGCCATTCTTTCTTCAAAAACACCCTCAGTTGGGTTAGTTAGTCTACTATAAATATTACCTGCATCTTCAAGGGCAAATCTTGCTGCGGCATGGTCTGAATTACGAAATACATAGGATGTTGTTTGATATATTGGAACAGCCCTTGCATCTGTACTAGGGTCTGGATTTTCTTGGCCAACATGTATTTGTAAGGTTTCAAATTTTAACTTTCTTTCTGGTCTAGATTTTTTACTCATTTTAGTTTCCTCCATTTTTTTTGATTTACTACTTCACTAGGATTTAGTAGGCTAGTTAATTTACGTGTGATGTTTTTGCTTTGTTATTTGTTAATAGTGATTATAGCAGTGGGAGAAAATAAGTGTTAATATTTAAAAACTTGACCTGGTTATAGATTTTGACTATAATGGATTAAATTTATCGGATATCAGGGAAGAAAAGACAGGAGTGAGGGTATGACTTTACAACAATTACGTTATGCCATATGCATAGCTAATAATAGGTCTATGAACAAGGCTGCTGAAGAACTTTTTATTAGTCAGCCAAGCTTGTCAAGTGCAATTAAGGAGCTAGAAGAGGAGATAGGAATAGAACTCTTTCTTCGTTCTAACAGGGGAGTTGTTATCACTCCAGAGGGGGAAGAATTTCTAGCTTATGCAAGACAAATGATAGAAGTATATAGCTTGATTGAGGATAAGTATGTAGAGAAGAAAGGTTTTAAGAAGAAGTTTAGTGTGTCTATGCAGCATTATACTTTTGCTGTTGAAGCCTTTATTAAGTTGGCAAAAGAATACGGTTTGGATGATTATGAATTTGCAGTTCATGAGACTAAAACTTTTGAAGTAATAGACAATGTTAAAAGCCAGAAGAGTGAAATTGGTATTTTATACCTTAATGATTTTAACCAAAAGGCCTTGACCAAGGTCTTTAAGGATAACCAGGTGGAATTTAGAGAACTTTTTAATTGTAATATTTGTGTTTATTTAGCTAAGTCCAATCCCTTAGCCAAAAAGGACTTGATAGAGTTTGAAGATTTAAAGGACTACCCTTGTCTTTCTTTTGACCAAGGTAATAACAACTCATTCTATTTTGCTGAGGAAGTCTTTAGTACCTATGATTACAAAAGAATAATTAAGGCTAATGATAGGGCTACCCTACTTAACTTAATGGTAGGACTAAATGCCTATACCCTTTGTTCAGGTATTATATGTGAGGAATTAAATGGAGATGGTTATGCTGCCATCCCTTTAAATACAAAAGAGACAATGACAATAGGCTATATTAAGAAAAAGAATATGCCCTTAAGTAAGTTAGGTAAAAGGTATATAGAAGAGTTAAAAAAATATAAGGATAGGGTACTTTAA
>JAAYRG010000097.1 GCA_012518885.1 Clostridiales bacterium
TAAGTAAGTGGCTTTCTTGAAAGGAGATTCATATGAGTAAAGATTTAATAACCGCATTTCAAATACTTGGTAATGGAATGTTTGCTTTATTTGTAGTTATGATTATTATTGCTCTGTCTGTAATCATTCTAAATCATGCAGATAACAGGAATAAAGACAAATAATATTAGCATATATGCAAATCAAATAAATCCTATTAGTTTTTAGCTGCCCCTAAAAGTAAGATTTAAAGGTCTCACTTTTAGGGGCAGTTTATATTTAAAAGGATTTTTTATTAACTTTTTTCTACAACTACTAATAGTTAGCCTCTAGTCCCTAGCTGTAACATCTTTTCTTTTATAGAATATTATGTTGTAACAATAATTATAGGTGTGATAAATGTGGCTATAGCATGTACCTTATATAACAGATTATTTGTAAGTGGCCTAGTAGCAACTTTTAATACAATAAATCCATCAACTAATATAAACCTAATTTTAGGAATCCTTATTCTTATTATCGTCCTTATTGTAATCCTATTGGTACTAATTATAAAGAGTATCAATGATATAAGAGGACTATTAAAAAACACAGATAATATAGTCTTAGACGAAAAAAAGTTTGATAAGAAAAGAGATGATAGGCCCCTAACTAGTGATGAAAAAGAAAATATTAGTACTAATTTGGACCTAATAAACAATTTTGACAAGGTAATCTCTATAAACTCAGAATTAGAACCCTTCGGTTTTGCCTATGACCCAGATAATGGAGACTTTTACTCTATTATGTATCCATGGCAACGAAAGTTTGGATATTGTGCCTTATATGACGAGGGTGCACCTGCCCTTAGTTTAATTTTTGATAGTGAACCTATTTATTTTGATTACGACGGTAAACACTGGCTAATTCAGTTTTGGAAAGGTCAATATGGTATAACTACTGGTGCAGAAATTGGAGTCTACAATACCAAATCAGCTGAACTAAATATTCCTGGCCTTTTTAGGGGTAGGTTTTACCATGCCGCATCTGATGATGAACGTCTTGAAATGAGTTTTTCCCTATATAAAAATGGTAAACTCTTATCAAGCCGCAGTGGTCTTCATTGGTGGTTAACAAGTTTTATCCTAGGTGAGTTTTCTTATCCTGAAGAGTTAGTTATGCATATTGAAATAAACTTTCCAAATAGTTCTATGAGGGATGCCTTTATTAAGGGACTGATAGACACAGGCTATACTAATGGAGATTACTCAATTAGGGATAATAGTGTCTACCTTATCTTCGATACACCACATTCAAGACAGCCATATACTAAAACTAGCTTTACAGAAGAACTAATGCAAGAAAATAATAGAAGAAATGTGGAATTTTTTAATAAGGCTACTTCTTCATTCACTGATATTATTGATAAACTATATCTACTTAAGCAAGAATCTCCTGAATACTATGATGATATCCTAAGAATGGGTAGGCCAAAAAGGCTCTTTACGGTATATGATGCCATAAAGAAATACCTAGATTAATTATGGTAATCAATATGTCAAAAATAGCACTAAGTCGTCTAACTAGGGCTTTTAACGCTGCAAAATATATTCCTTTTGATAATAATTCAAAAATAATAATTATGAGTGATTGTCATAGGGGAGTAGGAAACTGGGCCGATAACTTTGCCCATAATCAAAATATCTATTTTGCAGCCTTATCCTATTATTATGATCACGGCTTTACCTATATCGAATTAGGAGATGGAGATGAGTTGTGGGAGAACAGGTCATATGATGAAATAATTGATAGCCATAATAATGTTTATTGGCTCTTATCTAAGTTTAATAAGAAAAATCGTTTATATATGCTATATGGAAACCATGATATAGTTAAAAGAGACCCCGCCTTTATAGATAAGGTATGTAAGACAACAAATAACCCCTGTCAGAAAAATGACATTACTCTTTTTTATGACATAAATTTTTATGAAGGCCTAGTATTATATAATATAGAAGAACAATATAAGATTTTTTTAACCCATGGACATCAGGCGGATATCTTTAATGATATATTTTGGAGATTGTCTAGGTTCTTAGTACGTTATCTTTGGGGACCTCTTGAACTAATAGGCTTAAAGGATCCTACTAGTGCAGCCAAAAATCATGCTAAACGAAACAAGGTAGAAAGGAATTTAATCAAGTGGGCCAATGACCATAATCAGATGATAGTAGCTGGCCATACTCATAAGGCAGTTTTCCCTACTAATGGTGACCCCCTCTACTTTAATGATGGAAGTTGTATTCATCCAAGGTGTATTACAGGTATTGAAATTACTAACGGTGAAATCCAGCTAATAAAATGGTCAGTCCAAGTTGATCACAGATATCATTTGTATGTAGGTAGAACTATCTTAGAAGGCCCAATAGAACTTAGCAGCTTTTTATAAGTATTTTACTTCCTATAGTTTATATAGCTACAATGAATGCAAAAATACTGCAATGTTTATGACTTACTCTTCATAATACATTGCAGTATTTTTGTAACTATATATAAGTTTTTAAGTTCATTAGTTAGTAAATAGTTGTGTCCAGTAAATTCTTCCGTTTGCTTCGTGAACTCCTACCCCTAATTTATTAAAGTTTGAGTTCAAGATATTTGCACGGTGTCCTGGAGAGTTCCACCAAGCCTCAACAACTGCTTCAGGTGTTGGTTGACCGTAAGCAATATTTTCACCACCAGTTAGTGGACTAATACCAAACTCTGCAAATACAGTAAAGAAGTTGCTGCCATCTGGTCTTTCATGGTCAAACTTGCTAACTATTTCTACTGCACGCCTATTTGCAGCCTGAGTTAGTTTGGATTCTGTTGTTAAGGCAGGAAGCCCTGCACTAGCACGCTTTACATTAACAAGTCTTAGTACTTCACTAGCATAACTACTAGTTGTTGTTTGCTGAGCCTTAGTTGTTTCTGGGGCCTTTGTTGTTTCTGGAGCTTTAGTTGTCTCTGGGACCTTTGTTGTCTCTGGAGCTTTAGTTGTCTCTGGAGCCTTTGTCTCTTTTTTATTTGAAGAGTTATCTAATTTACTTAGATTTAACCCATATGTACTGATTAAATCACTTAAAATATCTTGTGAGTTGTTATTATTATATTCCTTACCATTAATAACTACTTTTTTATATATTGTATTGCTATCGCAATTACTTAATTCTGTATATAAATTTCTTATTTCATCATTTGAATTTGCATTAATAACTTTATCTATTTTTTGAATAGCTGGTTTGTCTTTTTTACTTTCTGTAGCAACTTGTTTCTTTGCTGTTGCTTTTGAAGTTGTAGTTTTAGACTCCTTAGTAGTCTTACTTGTCTTAGAAACAGTTTCTTTTTGTGTACTAGGGTCAGTTTCAGCTATACTTTTTTGTGTTTCAACTACTTTATTTCCAGTTTCCTCTATATTATTATCATTAACAGTTTCTGTTTCGAGTTCAGTGCTAGTAATGTTTCTAGCCATTGCATTATTTACAGTTTCCTCATCTTCATTGTTAACAGTTTCTTCTACTTTTTGAACATCTTGTAGTCGATTATCTTCCAATTCGACATTTTCTTCAATTTCAACTGGATTTGCCTTATTAGCGTTTATATTGTTCACACCTGTGTATAATCCTAATAAGGATATTAATCCAACTAAAACTGAAATAAAATGTTTTTTCATTAAGTTTCCTCCTTGAATATTCTGTTATTTAATGCTCTCTTAGACTAACATAGTCTTTAATATGTTTTCAATAGTAATATAGTGGTAATCACTTCAATTACTGGAATTTGCATTATTTTTTATTAATTATATTTTATTTATATTAAATTGTTATTGCTTTCTGGTAGGGTTATTATTAATACCATTTACTGTACTTGTAAGTCGTATAGCTTCTTGTACATACCATCAAGTTTTAGTAGGTCTTGATGGGTACCGCTTTCAATAATTTTACCCTTGTGCATAACAAATATTTTATCTGCATGTTGTATAGTTGAAAGTCTATGGGCAACCATTATAGTTGTTCGCCCCTGCATAAGTTTTCCTAATGCATCTTGAATTAGCTTTTCTGTTTCAGTATCTATATTAGCTGTCGCCTCATCTAGTACAAGGATTGATGGATTATATGCTAATGTCCTAGCAAAAGAAAGTAGTTGTCTCTCTCCTGATGAAAGAGTAGCCCCTCTTTCCATAACAGGTTCATCATATTTACCTGGCAATTTATCTATAAATGAATTAGCATTTACATAGCTTGCTGCTTCTTCTATTTCCTTATCTGTTATTGACTTATTAAATAACCTAATATTAGTCTTAATATCACCAGTAAAAATAAATACATCTTGCTGGACCTGGCCAATGGCTCTACGTAAATCATCAGTATGAAGGTCTCTAATATCAATATCATCAATTTTTATAGAACCTTTTTGAATATCATAATATCTTCCTATTAAGTTCAGTATTGATGACTTACCTGCTCCAGTAGCTCCGACAAAGGCTGCACTCATACCTGGTTCAATTGTAAAACTAACATCCTTTAGAATCCAATTATCATCCTCATATGCAAACCAAACGTTTTCAAACTCAATCTTTCCTTCAAACTTAGTCCTTCTTACTGGATTAGGCTTATTTGTAATTAGAGGTTCTTCATCCATAATTGAGAATATTTTCTCTGCTGAAGCCATAGCTGATTGAAGCACACCTAATTGTTCTGCCATCTCTTGGATTGGTTGAAAGAAGGAGTTTACATAATTTACGAATATATAGAGAATGCCAATTGTTATTCCACCTTCAATTACTAAATAGCTTCCTAAGTCTAAAACTATAGCAAGTGCAACTACTGATAAGAAGTAAATAATAGGTCTAAAGATTGCAAAAACCATTATTTCTCTAAAGTTTGCCTTATATAGGTCTTTACTCTTTGTTTCAAATTCTTGATACTTTTCTTTTTCCTTTGCAAAAATTTGAATAAACTTCATTCCAGAAATATGCTCTGAAAGAAAAGTATTTACAGTAGTTAGTTTAGTCCTTGCAATCCTATATGTAGCCCTTGATATTTTTCTAAAAATGATAGTTAGTACTATTATTAGGGGTAATAATGTTATTGAATATACCGCTAACCTTACATTATGATAAAACATCACTATTACTAGACCTATAATTTTAACTAGATTACGAAATAGCTTTATTATAATAGTAGAATACATCTCATTAAGAGCTTCTACGTCATTAGTAATTCTTGTAACTAACTTACCTACAGGCGTAATATCAAAAAATCTAAGGGATAAAGAGTGTACATGTTGGTACAGTTCCTGCCTTATGTTGTAGATTATATTTTGCCCCATATACTGTAATATCATAGTTTGTAATATGTTAGAAAGATAGAATCCTGTTAGCACAAATATGTATCTTAAGGCAATTCCCTTAATCTTACTAAAACTCCTATTTGTAACTATTTCATCAATTACATATCCTTCTAATACAGGTTTGTAAAGTTCTAATGTTGTTAAGAATAATACTAATAAAATTGCAGCAAGTATCCATAACCAGTAGGGCCTAGCATAAGTCATTAATCTTCTAAATACATTAGTATTTAATTGTCTACCATAATAACTTTCTTCTCTTTTTGCCATATTAATTTGCTTCCTTTTATGTCACCTTATTATTGTTATCTATATTAACTAGCGCCAATTTGCTTTTCTAACTGTTGTCTATTATATATCTTCCAGTAGATTCCTCTTTGTTCTAATAGTTCATCATGGCTACCACTTTCTTTAATTTTACCTTCTTCCATCACTATTATAAGGTCTGAGTTTTGAATAGTAGAAATTCTATGGGCAATTATAATTGTAGTTTTGCCCTGCCTATTCTTCTTTAAATTACTTAGTATTATTTCCTCTGTATCTGTATCAACAGCTGAAAGGGAATCATCTAATATCAAAATAGGTGCATCCTTCATAAGGGCCCTTGCAATAGAACACCTTTGCTTTTGTCCACCAGAAAGAGTAACTCCCCTTTCTCCTACTATCGTCTCATAACCTAATGGAAAATCCATAATGTTATTATGAACACTAGCATCCTTAGCAGCCTTTTTAATCTTTTCTATATCATTATTATCAGAACCAAAGGCAATGTTATTTGCAATTGTATCAGAAAACATAAAGCTCTCTTGCGGAACAAATGCAATATTTTCTCTAAGTACCTTTAGGGGGATTTCCCTTATATCCCTATTATCAAGGAATATTGTTCCTGGCTCAGTATTATAAAGGCGGACCAAAAGACTTGCTATTGTACTCTTACCACTTCCTGTAGGTCCTACTATAGCCAGTGTCTGGCCTCTTTTTACCTTAAAGGAAATGTCTGTTAGGGAATTTGGTAGGTTTTCATTATATTTAAATGTTAGATTCCTAAATTCAATATCCCCTTCGAGTCTCTCTACTGTAGTATCAACATTTTCATCATCATATACTTCTGCTTGGACATCAAGTATTTTTTCTATCCTCTTTAGAGATGCTATTCCTTGAGAAAATAAGTTAATACTCTCTCCTACTGCTATCATAGGCCAAACAAGCATAAATATATATTGGGTAAAGGCAACAAATTCTCCAATTGTAATTTGATTACTTAGGGCCAACCTTCCCCCATACAAAATTGTTACTACAATAGAAACACCAATTATTACATCTATCAATGGTAGTACTAGTGCTGTTAGTCTTACTACTCTAATATTCTTTTCTTTATTTCTTAAATTGGATTTTGAAAATTTTTCTACATCCTTACTTTCTTGGACAAAGCCTTTAATAACACGAATGCCTGAAATACTCTCTTGTACTTCATCTGTTAAATTAGAAAATGCTTCTTGCTTCTCCTTAAAACGTTTTTCTATCTCTTTACCAAAGAATATTCCACCTATAAGAATAAGCAACATTGGAATTACTGCCACAATAGTTAATTGTAAGTTTACATGGCTAATCATTTTAATAATTACCATAGTGGTTAATATAGTTGCATCAAAGGTTGTAACAACTGCAGGCCCAATTGCCATCCTTATGGCATTAAAATCATTAGTAAAGTGAGCCATCAAGTCTCCAGTCTTATTTTTATTAAAAAAGTTTGCAGACAGCCCTTCTAGGTGATTGAATAAGTCATTTCTAAGTTCATATTCTATTAACCTTGAGCCACCAAAGATAAAATATCTCCATAAAAACCTGCCTATTGCTATGATTGTTCCTAATATTAATATTTGTATAATTAGGAGTCTTATGTTATCCATAGTCATAGCACCAGAATCTAATCCATCAGTAATCTTGCCTGTAAATTCTGGAACATAAAGATTGGCAAAGTCTACTACGAATAGGGTTATAACTCCAAATATATACTTCCACTTATGTTTTATTATATAAGGTTTTAAAATTGATTTGTTTTTCATGTCTACCTCGAATAAGTCTTATAATCTTATATGAACATATCCAGTTTCTATATGGATAAATACTATTTAATTTGTTTTTTATGTGATAAAATACCCTTATAATATCTATTACTAAAGGATGGTACTTATGAGAATCTTAGTAGATGCTGATGCTTGCCCAGTTAAAAACATAATAGAAAAAGTTGCTAAAATATTTAGCATTGATGTTATTATGTTCATTGATACTAGTCATGTCTTAGAATCTAATTACAGTAAAATCATTCAGGTTGATCAAGGAAAAGATGCTGTAGATCTTGCTATAATAAGTTCGACGAAAAAAGGGGACATCGTAATTACAGGTGATTACGGTGTTGCCTCTTTAGTTCTTAGTAAGGGGGCATATGCAATAAGTTTTAATGGGATGTATTATACTAATCAAAATATCGACAGGCTCTTATTTGAAAGGCATCTTTCTAGTAGTATAAGAAGATCAGGAAAAAAATCCGGTCACATTAAGAAGCGTTCCGTTAACATGGATGTAAATTTTGAGAATGCCTTATATAAACTATGTGAATCTATAAAAAGTCATTAGTTTCTATAATTTTATAAGTTGAATTTTTCGAATTCTTTAAAATTATAATATACCAAGAGCCTTAAGTCTATATTTTTTTCCACATTTATGGCTTTTCTAAGATTACTATACATATCCCCCTTTATTTTCTAATAATTTGTATAAATTTTCAGACTATATTACAGATTTTAGCAACTTTTTTGTGTATTCATGTTGTGGATTAACAAAAAGTTCTCTTATTGGTGCCCTTTCTATTATTTCACCATTGTACATAACACATACCCTATCACATATTTGATAAACAACATTTAAGTCATGGGATATAAATAAGTAGGATAAATTATACTGTCTTTTTAGTCTCTTTAGTAATTCAATTATTTGATGTTGTACTGTTACATCAAGGGCTGAGACAGGTTCATCAAGAACTATAAACTCAGGATTAACTATAAGAGATGCACCTATGGCTACTCTTTGTCTTTGACCTCCACTTAATTCTGACAAATAATAATCTGCATATTTCTCGTCTAAATCAACATCTCTTAAGATTTGTCTAACCCTTTCTTTTCGTTCTTCCTTTTTTAATTTGGTTTGAAGCTTTAGGGGTTCTTCTAATATCCAACCTACTTTTTTTACAGGATTTAAACTACTATATGGATCTTGGAAAACCATCTGGGGCTTTATATTAGGCAAGATAATTTCCCCATCATAATTATCTATCATACCTACAATAGTTTTAGACAAGGTTGATTTACCACTGCCACTTTCCCCAACTATACCTAAAGTTTCACCCCTTTTAACATATAAGGACACATCCTTAACTATATGGGTCATAGTTTCTTTAGCTAATAAACCTTTTTGGTCCTGGTAATATACATTAAGATTTTTTACTTCTAAAATCCTATCACTATCTAACTTATAATTATTAATAGGACTAGAATTTATTTCACTATCTGTAGGTTTAAGAAGCTTAAACTCTTTACTTACATTCTGTTTTTCTATCTTATTATCTAAGTCTATAATAGGGATTGCCTTTAGTAATTTCTTAGTATAGCTTTTTTTTGGATTAGTAAATATCTCCTCAATACTACCTTCCTCTACAAGATTACCATCTTCCATTACAAGAACCCTATCACATATTTTTCTAACAACACTTAGATCATGAGAAATAAATATAATGGTCGTACCATTAACTTCACATATCTCTTTTATTAATTCTATAATTTTAGCCTGTGTAGTAACGTCTAGTGCAGTTGTAGGCTCATCTGCAATTAAAAGCTTTGGCTTACATATCATTGCCATAGCTATCATAACTCTTTGCCTCATACCACCTGATAGTTGGTGAGGATATTTATCATATATAGTCTCTCCACTTGATAAGCCAGCCTGGCCAAGAGCCTCTATTGTTCTTTTTCTTCTTTCTTCCTTGCTTAAATTTGCTTCATGTAAAACAAGCATTTCTTCAACTTGACGGCCTATTTTCATAGAAGGATTTAATGATGTCATAGGCTCTTGAAAAACCATAGACATTTCCTTACCTTTTAGTCTTCTAAGGTCATCTTCATTAAGTCCTAATAAGTCAATTCCATTAAAGTATATTGAACCCTTTACTAGAACATCCTTAGGAAGTAGACCCATCATACAAAGGGCAGTCATACTCTTTCCTGATCCCGATTCACCTACTACACCTAGGATTTCTCCCTTTTTCACTTGAAAAGAAATGTTTTTCACAACATTTTGTATGTCCTTAGTTTTTAAATTTGGAAAGCCTATAGTAATATTCCTTACATATATTAAAATATTATCTTCCATCTATACCACCCTTTCACACTGAGTCATTTAGAAGACTAAAGCCTAAAATCATCAGAATAATCATAATACCAGGAAAAATAACATACCAAGGTGCAGTAAATAAATAGGGTTGTGCTTCAGATAACATTCTTCCTAGACTTGCATCAGGAGGCTGAACACCTAGGTTTAAATAACTTAAACTAGACTCAGCTAAAACAGCATTATTAAAGCCAATACTTACGGATGATATAAAAATCGGTTTTGTATTGGGTAAAATATGCACAAACATAATTCTAAAATCATTTGCACCCATTAACTCTGCATTTTTGACAAAGTCTTTTTCTTTTAAGGTAATGAATTCACTCCTAATAATTCTTGCATAACTAGGTATAAATAAGACCCCAAGGGCAAGAATAATATTGTATTTTCCTGTACCTATTATACTTACAAAGACTAGTGCTAATAATATACTTGGAAAGGAAGCTAGGCCATCGTTTAATCTCATTAATACTTCATCAAATAGGCCCCCATAATATCCTGTTAAGGCTCCAATTATGGTTCCTATACTAGCTCCTATAAGAACAGTAAAAAAAGCAACTAAAAAAGTGGTCTTAGCCCCTACCATAACCCTACTTAAGATATCTCTTCCAAAATTATCAGTACCAAATAGATGGGCAAGACTAGGCGGAGAATTCTTAAGGGCAGCACTCATTCCATTAGGGTCATATGGTGTCCAAAAAATTCCCATAACTACAAATATAATTACAAGGCTTATAATTATTAATCCCAAGTAAAAGCTAATATTTTTCTTTCGTCTTCTCACGAATCTACTCCTTATGTATTACTTTATTTGAAAACATCTTTCCTGTTTTATTATTTTATCCGTACTTTAGGATCAAGATATTGATATAAAATATCTACTACAAAATTTAAAAATACAATAATAATTACAATTAACAATACAATAGCCTGGACAACAGCATAATCACGATTAGAAATTGACATTACTAATAGCCTTCCAAGACCTGGTATACCAAATACCTCTTCGATTATAATACTATTTGCTAGTATATCAGCAATAACCATAGCGATAAATGTAATAACAGGTATTAGGGCATTCTTAAGGACATGATTATACATAATACCAGCCCTAGTATGGCCCTTACTTTTAGCAGTCCTTACATAGTCTGTATCTAATTGCCTAATGATTGAACTTCTAAGAAATTTTACGACCATTGCAATCTTAGGAATTGCTATAGCAAGTCCTGGAAAAACCATAAAGCTTATAAATTTATTAAAACTTTCTGCCGGATAATAAAATCTTCCTGGTGTAAACAACCTTAAGATAAATCCAAATATTAAGGTTATTATAATCCCCAAAAAGAATGGTGGGATTGCCATGGTTATCTGGGTAAGAAAAACAACTATTCTATCAATCCACCCATCTACCCTATTAGAGGCAAGTATTCCAAGGGGAATAGAAATTAATAATACAAAAACCACAGAAATTATAGTAAGCCAAATCGTGATTGATAAACGCTCTCCTATTAATTCACTCACCTTAATATGATACTGGCTAGAAGTACCAAAGTCGCCCTTTGCAGCATTACCAAGCCATTTAAAGTACCTAACAAACACATTTTCATTTAGTCCAAGTTCTTCTCGCCTTTGCTCAATTGCCTCCTCTGTTGCATTAGTACCCAAAGATATAAGAACACTATCTCCAGGTATAACCTGGAATGCTAAAAAAGTTATTAAGGATACAATTATAAGAGTTGCAAACAAAGACGCTATTTTCTTAATTATTAGTTTAATAGTATTCAACTCCTTTAAAGCCTAAGCCTACTACCTATACTTAATATAATCCGGTACCAGAATTATCTACTTGGTACCGGATTATTTTAAACTACAAGGTTCATGCTATTATTACTTGTAAGTTTACTCTTTATAGTATACTTTTGACATATCTTGAACATATACTGGATAGAAGGTATACCCTCCAAGTTCTTTATTAACAGCCACTAGTAGAGAAGGGTCTTGAAGATATATTGAAGCAGCATCATTAGCTAAAAGTTCTTGCAACTCCATATAGTATGCAACTTTTTCAGAATCATCTGTTGTTCTAGTTGCCTTTTCAAATACTTCATCAAATTCCTGACTACTGTAATTTACAAAATTCCCACTAGCATCAGATTGATATCTTTCAAGAACATCTCTTGGTGCTAGTTTGGCATCTAATCCTATAATGGTAGATTCATAGTTTCTAGCACTATAGACATCACTAAGCCAAGTAGCCCACTCTACCTGTTTAATTGTAGCATCTACTCCTATTTGCTTTAGTTGTTCAACAATAACCTGTGCTGTATCAACATGATAAGGATAATTACTAGGTACTGTTATTGTAAATGTAAAACCATTAGGATAGCCTGCATCACTTAGTAGGGTCTTTGCCTTTTCAGGATTATATTCATATAGGTTTGCCAAGTCTTTATTGTAATACTTTGCAAATCCTGGAAACATATTTGAACCAATTATCTCACCTTTACCATCGGCTACCATATCTAAAATTCCTTGTCTATCGATTCCATGGTATAGGGCTTGTCTAACTTCTTTTTTATTAAATGGTTCTACCTCATTGTTTAAGAACAAACCTTGTACAAGGTTCATATTCCCTTCTTCAATATTAAAGTCATTCTCTAACTGCTTAGCTTGGTTAGAAGTTAAATAAGCAAGTATATCAACCGATCCTGATAATAAGTCCATTATCACTGAATCTGTATTAGTTATAACCTTAAATATAACTTCATCTAAATAAGGTGTATTCTCTAGGTAATAGTCTTCGTTTCTTACAACCTTAAAACTTTCCATAGGAGTATATGATAGGAACTTAAAGGGTCCTGTTCCTATAGGTTTAGTGGCTGATTCATCATATTCATTAGGTATTATTCCTATGGTTAAAAATCCTATTAACTCTGTGTCAGTTTCATTTAGGGAAATCTCTATTGTCTTATCATCAATCTCTTTTACTTCTATTATATTTGATAAAACTGGTTCCATCTGTTTATTTAAGCTAATATATCTATTTAAAGAATAAATAACATCAGCTACAGTTACTTTCTCTCCGTTATGAAAAACTACATTATCTCTTAGGGTAAATGTATAAACCTTTCCATCTTCAGATATTGTATAATCACTTGCCACTGCCGGAATCAATTCACCAGATTCATCAGGTTTAACTAATCCCTCAAAAACATTAAATAATACTTCCTTAGTTCCTGCCGCAACTGCTTTGTGTGGGTCAAGACTATCTAAATCTTGTAAAGTTCCTACTACAACTGAACCACCATATCTTGGTGTTCTTGGAGTTTCATCTGCTGCAGGAGTCTGTTCATTATCTACATTATTCTTGTCGCCACTACATCCGTAGAGTACAACAGAAAAAATCACTACAAAAACCATTAAGAGTAATTTTACTTTGGTCTTCATTAGAACTACCTCCTTTATTTTTATACTTCATAATATAATGAATTTTAGATAAAATCAATATTTACTTAAGGTTTTTACGTAGCTAGGCCCATTTGCTACTACATTATAATACTTTTTCCCTTTAAGCGTAAAATATGTATGTTAGCCTTTATATTTTGCTTATAAACCGGTAAAAATTTGACATATAATTGTTTTTTTCGATTTTTTGAAAATGTACTTTACAAATACAAAAATTTATGTAACAATAGTAAAAATTCTAGGAGGTAATAGGATAATGACAACAGAAAAACAAATCGTGGGTTATCTACCAGATGAACGTCCACCAGCATTTGAATTAATTCTTTTTGCACTACAACAAATTGTTGTTATGTTCCCTGCAACAGTGCTTGTTGCTTTAATAACAGGTTTCCATGTATCTACAACTATCTTTGCTAGCGGTTTATCAACTCTAGCTTTTATTTTTGTAACAAGAAAAAAGATTCCATTTTACTATGGCTCAAGTTTTTCTTATATTGCACCTATAGCATCTATTATGGGATCAGAAGCCTTAATAAATGTAACCCTTAATGATAAAATAGCATATGCACAATTTGGTATTGTATTATCAGGTTTTATTAGTATTATAGCAGGAATGATTATTAATCGTTCTGGTAAAGACACTATAGACAAAATTCTACCACCAACAGTTACCGGTAGTGTTGCTCTTATAATTGGACTTTCTCTTTCAGCTAATGCAATGACTGATGCTGGAACTATCCCAGCTAATGTTAGTGCTGTCCAAACAGACTTAGCAGGTAGTATGGCTTGGTTAATAGCTATTATTACTTTAATTTCAACAATTTTATATTCAACATATTTAAAGGGTAAGCTAAGTCAGTTACCTATTCTTTTTGGTCTTTTTACCGGATATATATCTGCAGTGATTATTGGACAGGTTACTGGAATTCCTTTTATTACCTTTGATACAGTTGTATCAGATAGTATATTTAATATTCCAACATTTACATTACCAAAACCTAACCTAGCTGCTGCAGTAGCTATTACTCCAATTGCTATAGCAACAATCCCTGAATCAACTGCACATATCTTCCAATTAGACCTTTATGTGAATGATTTAGCTAAAAAGAAAAAATCAAGCAAAACATATAATATATCAGATAAACTTGGTCTTAACCTTGTTGGTGACGGAGTCGGAGATATTGTTTCAGGAATGATTGGTGGTCCAGCAGGAACAAATTATGGCGAAAATATAAGTACCATGGCAGTTTCCAAAAACTTCTCAGTAGTAGTACTTATTGCAGCAGCCATTATAACCATGATAATATCTTCATTTACACCATTAATTAACGTAATTTACTCTATTCCTACTCCTGTTATAGGAGGCCTATCAATATACTTATTTGGTGTTATTGCAGCTCAAGGAATTGCAATAATGATGGATAGAAAAGTAGACATGTTCTCATCAAAAAATCTTTCAGTTATAGCAATAATACTTATTATCGGATTAGGCGGTAGCTTTGCTTTTGAAGGTGGTATGATACCAATGTTTGGTATAAGACTACCAGCTATTGCAACTGCAGCTATCTCTGGTATTTTACTAAATCTACTTCTTTCAATAGGCGATAATAAAAAAAAGGCATAAATTAATATAAAACCTATTTCAAAATACATTAAGGCATTTTGGTATAGGTTTTTTCTAAGTTTAAATATCACAGGCTTGTTAGTAGCTAAACATGAGTATAAAATCTCGTTATTTTATGTTTATTTTATTTAATCTTTTTTTAATAAAGAATATCTTTTATTTTATTATACGATGTGTTAAACTTGCACTTGATGATTAGACTTATTATTAGGCACTTATAGGATTAACCCTTATTACTATTAGGCCTATTAGATAGAATAATATTCTAAAAAAAGATTTCATTTTGAGGTGAATAACTTGGCTAATAAAAAGACAAGTCTTGATGAAAACGCATACATTTATCAAAGGCGAGACGAAAAATCAGAAAAAGAAAAGTTTAAAGAAATGACTTTAAAGGAAAAGTGGATCCACTTTGTGGAATACTACCTTGTTAAAGTATTAATTGGTTTAGCAGCAACTGCAGGACTAGTATATCTTCTATATAGCATAATTGCCCCAAAGCCAGAGACCGTTTTACATATAGTTACTATCAACAACTTCCTAAACGAGGAAACTGCTACAAGTTTAGAAGAAGAAATTAGTGAGTATTTAAACCTAGGAGATAGGGAAGAAGTTACTATAGATTATAACTATTTTATGGACTTTTCTCCAATAGGTGAAGAAGACACTACGGAAACTACAGAAGAAGAGTTTACCTTTAATCCCAATTTTGCCCTTCAGTCTTCTAATACAGCTACAAGCCACATGAGATTAACAGCCTATATCGCTGCCCAAGAAATTGATATAATTATAGCTCCTATGGGTCTTTTTGAACAGTTTATGGCCGCTGACTATTTTGATAATTTAGAAGATATCTTACCAACCGATATATTTGCTGCCCTATCAGACAAACTATATAAGGGCACTACACAAGAGAATACTAGTACTAAACCCTATGGTATTGTCTTAGATGAATTACCAGGCTATAAATTAAGTAACAATGAAGAACCAAGAGTCTTAGGAATAGTGGTTAATTCCCTTCATAAAGATAACTCCATATCCTATATTCGTTATCTTTTAGAAGAATAATTACTTTTTACAACCTTTATGATTAGTTAAAGCCCCATAAGTTAGACCAAGTCTAACCTATGGGGCTTTTATTTAATCATTCCTTTTATTATGCTTCTTTAGATTTAATATAGCCTTGGGCCTTTAATAACTCAGCGTTTAATATAGCCCCTCCAGCTGCACCTCTTACTGTATTGTGGGATAGGCCTACGAACTTATAATCAAAAACTGTATCCTCACGTAGTCTACCTAGGGTAATTCCCATACCCTTCTCATAATCTCTATCTAACTTCGCTTGTGGACGATTATCTTCTTCAAAGTATTTAATAAATGGGATAGGAGCACTTGGTAAGCTTATTTCTTGAGGTAAACCTTCAAATTCTTCCCATGCCTTTATTATCTCTTCCTTACTTGGCTTGTTTTCAAACTTAACAAAAACTGCTGCTGTATGCCCATCTGATACAGGAACACGTATACACTGAGCACTAATTATTGGAGTACTAGCACTAACAATTTCTCCGTTTTCAACTTTTCCAAATATTTTAAGTGGTTCTTGTTCACTCTTTTCTTCTTCTCCACCTATGTATGGAATAACATTATCAACCATCTCTGGCCAATCATCAAAGCTCTTTCCTGCTCCTGATATAGCTTGATAAGTTGTAACCACCACTTCCTTTATACCATATTCTCTAAGGGCATATAAGGCAGGTGCATAGGATTGAATAGAACAGTTTGGCTTTACTGCCACAAATCCTCTTTTAGTTCCTAGACGCTTCTTTTGAGCCTCAATAACTTCAAAATGTTCAGGATTAATCTCTGGAATAACCATTGGGACATCTTTAGTCCATCTATGAGCGCTGTTATTAGATACTACAGGTGTTTCTGTTTTTGCATAGGCATCTTCAATTGCCTTAATTTCATCCTTTGACATATCAACAGCACTAAAAACAAAGTCTACTTCTTTACTTACTTCTTCCACGTCATTAACATTCTTTACTATTATATCTTTTACAGAAGCTGGTATATCAACTTGCATCTTCCATCTATCTGCTACTGCATCCTCATATCTTTGTCCTGCACTTCTTGGACTTGCTGCAATAGTTGTAACTTCAAACCATGGATGATTGTCTAACAAGGTAATAAAGCGTTGACCTACCATACCAGTTCCGCCTAATATTCCTACTCTTAACTTACTCATAAATCCTATTCCTTTCACCTTAATATTCTAACCAAATTCGTTCGTGCACAATATACCTTTGTATCTCCTGCGCGCACATTTGTTAGTTACTTGCTATAATACACTTTTTTAGTTAGAAAATCAACTATTTTTTAATCTCTTCTTAAGAGATAGGGACCTATAACTAATTAGCCTCTAATATATCTAGACCTTCTAAATAATCATAAAGAATGGCTTCTAGTTCTTCATAGCTTTTTATATGACTAGTATTATTCTTTAATTTAGCTGCATTTGGATATCCACTAACATACCAAGCAATATGCTTTCTCATTTGATTCATGGCAGTAAACTCGCCCTTATATTTTATGGCTAGCCTAGCTTGTCTTAGAATCATCTGTATAACCTCATTGATATCTGGCTTAGCCTTTATAGTCCCAGTAGCAAAATACTCTTTTATTTGAGAGAAAATCCAGGGATTCCCCTTAGCTCCTCTTGCTAACATAATTCCGTCACATCCAGTTTGCTTAACTAGATTTATAGCATCATAAACATCAAAGACATCCCCATTACCTATTACAGGTACAGAAACTGCCTCTTTTACCCTAGCTATAATATCCCAGTCAGCCTTACCACTATAGAACTGCATTCTTGTTCGGCCATGTACTGCAATTGCTGCTGCCCCATTTGCCTCTGCAATCTTTGCTATCTCTACAGCGTTAATGTTATCATCATCAAAACCTTTTCTAATTTTTACTGTTACTGGCTTTTTTATCGCCTTTGCAACTGAAGCTACTATTTTTCCAACTAACTTAGGATTCTTCATTAGGGCTGAGCCTTCACCGTTGTTTGTAACCTTAGGTACTGGGCACCCCATATTGATATCTAATATATCAAAGTTCCTGTCTTCAATTCTTTTAGCAGCCTCGCTTAAAAAATAGGGATCAGCCCCAAATAGCTGGATAGCTATAGGCCTTTCTACCTCTTCAATACTAAGTAGGTCATTAGTATTCTTGTTATTATATTCTATTCCCTTTGCACTAACCATCTCTGTGTATAAGAGATCTGCACCCTGTTCTTTACACAAAAGGCGAAATGGCAGGTCAGTTACACCTGCCATAGGACCTAGCACTAAATTTCCTTCTATCTTTATATTGCCTATTACTAAATTCTTATTCATATATTACTACCACTATCTTCTATTCTTATTATATATAATCCTTAATCCCTCTAAAGATAGGTCAGGATTATAAACATCAATAATTTCTGTTTCATCTGCTATCATTTTTCCAAATCCACCAGTTGAAATTACTTTAACATTCTCAAGCTTAGATTCTCTAATAATTTCTTTTACTATATATTCAGTTTGTCCAATATAGCCATAAACCAAACCTGCTTGCATACTAGTAATTGTTTCCTTTGCAAGAATAGAGTCTGGTTTTTTAATTTCAATTTCTGGAAGCTTTGCAGTTTCCTCCCAAAGGGCATCTGCACATATACGAATTCCAGGGCTAGTTATTCCTGCTAGGAAAGCTCCATCCTCAGAAATAAGGTCATAGGTTGTTGCAGTCCCAAAGTCAATAACGATTAAAGGCCCCCCATAAAGTTCATATGCAGCTGCAGCATCTACTATCCTATCCGCTCCAATTTGCTCAGGATATGGAGTTACAATATTAATCCCTGTCTTAGTTCCAACTCCTATTTCAAAAGGTTTCTTGTCTAAGTACTTTTTTATACTATTGTTAAAAGAATGCATAATTCCTGGCACTACAGAAGATATAATAACATCTTTTATCTGCTCTTTTTTTATATTCTTACTTTTAAGTAAGTCCTCAAGTATAATACCATATTCATCTGAAGTTCTAGGCGTCTTTGTAGTAAGTCTAAAGCTATATACTAAAGCATCCCCTTCAAATAAACCAAGTGTTATGTTTGTATTACCAATATCTATTCCTAATAACATATAATCACTGACCTTTCTATATTAGTTATTAAAGATACTCATCTTCATCTTCATATTCCTTTAAATCTTCAAAGGCTTGTCCTAAATAAAAGACCTTAAAGTATGTTTCTAGTCCTTCTAATAAGTCTTTTCGCTTAATCCTTATATCCTTAATTTTAAGATGGCTACCAATCTCGTCAAATAACAAATCATCTTCCCGGGCTGAAACCTGTAAAAGTAGGTTACCATAAGCATCAAACTCTAGGGTAAGGACTCCTCCAACTTCTTCTGTATATAAAACACACATAATTTGTAATTCTTCTTTTACTGCATCTGGTAAAGAGGAAAATACCTCATTAAAATAATATCTTTTTTCATAGGCACTGCTGCCACATAAGATTACTCTATCAGAATCCATAAGCTCTCCTTATCCTGTTTTATATTTATTATAATATAATATTACGGTTATTGCTATGTCAAGTGTTTATATAGCAATAACCGTAATAAGAAATTTACCTATTTTTTATATTACTAATGTAATCCTTAATCAAGTCTTGTTCTAAAATCTCCTCTGAAGTCTTCTTTAAAGTTAGGGCAAGTTCATAATCTTCCTCTAGAAGTAAAGGATCAATACTTTCATAAGTATGTATATTCCATGCCCTACTTCCTTCAAGAATTCCTTCCCTAGAAATCTCAAGTATTATATTATTCTTTATAAATGACCCTTCTAAAAGGTAAGAAGTAAATGCAACTATTCCATCTGACTCATTGATTATGTCCTGTCCCAATGTATATGGATGAGGGATTTCAAGATTCATAATATTGGCTATAGTAGGTAAGAAGTCGATAAATCCACCTGTAGTAGAAATAGTTTCCCTAATCCCACTACCAGGAATATGAATAATTAGTGGAACCTTTAACATCTCATCATAATCATAAGTTTTACCTAGGTAGTCAGATACAATAATATCATTATCATCCATACCGTAATTTAGACCATGGTGGTCACCATAGAAAATAATTACTGAGTTATCATATAAGCCTTCTGACTTAAGTTTGCTAATAAATTCACCTATTGCATAATCTGTATATCTTACAGTGTTTAAGTAATTGCCAAACTTAGTATCTTTATGCTCTTCTAATAAATCAACAGTATGCAATTCTTCTGGAAGAATATATGGATGATGGTTAGTTAAGGTTACTATAAAACTAAAGAAGGGGGCTTCTTTTTCTTTCATTATTTCAACGGCTTGGTTAAATACAGATAAATCAGATATTCCCATTCCTATACTATCAGATTGGTCTAAATCCTCCATACTATAGAACTCATCTATACCTTGGCCTGGATAAGCTTCTTTCCTATTCCAAAACTCACCTTCATAACCATGGAAGGCTAGAGTTTCATACCCCTCTTCTTTTAATATCCAGGGTAGGCCATAGAATGTATTATCCTTATATAAGGTATATATTTCTCTATCAATTACTGGATATAAACTGTTTAGGGTTGAGAACTCAGCATCTGACGTATTACCCTTACCAATGTGGGAATAGTACTGGTCAAAATATAGGCTATTTTCTTCAATTAATTGGTTTAGGTTAGGAGTTAGTTCTACACCTTGATAATCCCTTCCAATAACAAAATTCTGGAGTGCCTCTACTTGTACAAGAATCACATTCCTATTAGCTCCGATACCATGGTACCTTAGATATCCACTGCTAGGCTCATCTTCATTGATTTCTTCTACAACTTCCAAAATCTCCTCAGCTGATATCTTCTCTGATATTAGGTTCTCTGTCAAAGCGAGATAAACATCTCTAAAATGACTAGCAAAAAACTCAAGGCTGTTAATCCTAGTCAACATAACACTGTTTAAAGGATTTATCACTACCACAAGCAAGAGAACCCCTATTAGGTAATTCATCCCTTTAATATTAGAACTTATTTTCTTTGTTAGTAGACTCTTTATGGTGTAATCACTATTTTCATATTTTCTAAACAAATAGTATATAAACGGAATATCTATTATAAAAAAAATAGTTGACGGGATTAAAGTTGCAACTAAACTGTCTGGAACAGAAGCAACATTTTTAATCTGCCATAATTGCTTTATAGACACAGTCTGATGATAATAATTGTAGTACATAGAATCGGCAAACATTAAGATTGCAAAACCCGCATAAAGTATCAAAAATATTATTCTTTTATATTTTAGCTTGCTTAATACCAATCCAAAAAACAAGCAAAAGAACAAGCTAAAGGTAATTATTAAGTTATAAAAATCTCCTATTTCGCCATCAATTAATATATAGTATGTAATTAATTTAATAGACAATAGAATTATTGCTAAAGTTATGCAAAATCTTTTGTTTTGCAAGACTTTCTTCAATATTTCCATATTATCACCTACTTCTAAAATATGTTCATTTTTCTATGGTATATATTAATTCATACTATCTAATTAATCAATAAATAAGTTCTTAATATTACCTTAATAATATCTTACAGGTACTTGTTGATTAGCTAAACCTATCCTGACGTGCCACTTCATACATAATGATGGCGGCTGCCACCGCTGCATTTAATGACTCTACTCTTCCTTGCATAGGAATTTTAATCATCTTATCTGCAATTTTTGCTGTGGTTTCTTTTAGCCCTTTACTCTCGTTACCAATAAGTATTCCACGTTTTTTAGCATACTCTACCTCATCATAATAACTTGCACCATCTAAGTGAGCAGCATATATAGATATATCATTCTTCTTTACTTCTCTTAATGTAGCTTCAAAAACATCTACATATACAAAGGGCATACGATAAATAGCCCCCATGGTAGAACGAATCACCTTAGGATTTAGAATATCTACGCAGTCACTACTTAAGATTATTCCAGTAAAACCTGCTCCTTCTGCTGTCCTAACCATAGTCCCTAGGTTGCCAGGGTCTTGTATATTCTCTAGTAACAGTAAACTAGCCTTTGGATTCGCTAGTACATTTGATAAATCATAACTTGGCTTTTCTACAATTGCCAAAACACCTTGTGGACTAATGGTATCAGATATTCTCTTAAATATAGAATCTTGGATTATTTCATATGATAAGTCATTAAAGAATTCTGGTTCTTCCTTCTCCTTTTTGCTATAAAACTCCTCTGAAAAATAGGCTTTTATTAAGTTCCCATGAGTTCTTGACTCTTCAAACATTTTAATACCTTCAACTACAAAAGCATTTTCTTCCTTACGTGCTCTAGGCTTCTTTAACAATAAATTAATATATTTAATCTGTCCATTGCTTAAGCTGCTAATCACTTGTTGCACCCCTTTTACTAAAGATTGTATCCTAGCCTTATAGGACCTTTTGATAAGATGAGCCCGAAAACATAGTTCTCGAGCTCATGCCTACATAATTATTCGTTCATATGACTTAATTTTGCTGCTTGGTCAGCAGTTATTAGGCTATCAACTAGTTCGTCTATATCACCATCTAATACCTCATCTAGCCTATGAAGAGTTACTTTTATCCTATGGTCAGTAACACGTCCTTGAGGAAAGTTATATGTCCTAACCTTTTCTGATCTATCTCCTGTACCTACTTGGCTACGTCTTGCCTTCGCTTCTTCACTTTGGGCCTTTTCAAGTTCCATATCATATAGCTTAGTTCTAAGTATTTTTAAGGCCTTATCCTTGTTCTTAAGTTGAGACTTCTCATCTTGACATGATACTACTATACCAGTTGGTATATGGGTAACACGTACAGCTGAGTCTGTAGTATTAACACTTTGCCCACCATTTCCTGATGAACGGAAAACGTCTATTCTACAATCATTTAAATCTAAATCAACATCAACCTCTTCTGCCTCAGGCATTATGGCTACTGTTACAGTAGAAGTATGAATTCTTCCGCCAGATTCTGTTACTGGAACCCTTTGTACTCTATGAACTCCACTTTCATACTTCATTCTAGAATATACACCCTTACCAACTAGCATAAATATTACTTCTTTAAAACCACCTATACCGTTTTCAGTAAATGACATCATTTCTATTTTCCAGTGTTGCCTTTCAGCATACCTTGTATACATTCTATATAATTCAGCTGCAAAAAGGGCCGCCTCATCTCCACCTGCACCTGCACGAATCTCAACAATAACGTTCTTTTCATCGTTAGGGTCCTTAGGTATTAATAAAATCTTTAATTCTTCTTCTATTTTTGGTAATCTCTCTTTAGCCTCGCTTAGCTCTTCTTTTGCTAACTCACGAAACTCTTCGTCTGTAGTTTCGTTAATAATTTCTAGGCTTTCTTCTATAGCATTCTTAACTTCTCTATACTCATTATATTTTTCAACAATCACACCAATCTCATTTTGTTCTTTCATAAGAGAAAGAAATCTATTATGATCATTAGTAACATCAGGACTGTTTAGTTCATTAACTATTTCCTGATATCTCATGGTGAGATTTTCTAATTTATCAAACATAGGCTACCTCCTTAAATACATATAATACATCTTAGATTCTAGCTTTTACTACTCGGTCAAGTCCAGCTAAATCCTGTATTATTTCTACATCTTCTATTCCTTCCGCTTTAAATAAAACAAGCAAGTCATCAGCTTGATTATATCCTATTTCAAAAAAAACATATCCACCGGGATTTAGATACTTTTTAGCTTCTTTAATAATCTTTCTATAAAAGAATAAACCATCTTCTTTCCCGTCTAAAGCCAAGAGTGGTTCATGGTCCCTTACTTCTATACTTAAATCATTAATATCACCTTCAGGAATATATGGTGGGTTTGAGACAATAATATCATACTTGCCTTCAATCCTATCAAACAAGTCACTTTCAACGAATTCTACATCTACATCATTAATAGAAGCATTCTCTTTTGCAAGCAAGAGGGCTTCCTTAGAAATGTCTACTCCTATGGCTTTACTTATCTTGCCAAGCTTCTTTAGACTAATTATTATGCAACCTGAACCAGTACACATATCTAGTACATCTTTATTGTCACAAACCTTTAATACTTCTTCTACTAAGACTTCAGTATCATGCCTAGGTATCAAAACATTTTTATTTACCTTAATTTTTAAGCCCATGAACTCAGTATACCCAATAATATACTGCAGGGGTATATGGGCCGCTCTTTTTTTAATAAGGTCCATATAGTCCTTATATTGTTCAAGACTTATTGTTCTATTAATATTTAGAAAATATTCTGCCCTATCAACATTAAATACATGATTAAACAAGTACCAGGCATCTATTTTAGCTTCATCTATATCATTATCTATTAAATATTTACTAGCTTCCTCTAAAACTTCTTTATAAGACTTCATCTTCCTAACTTTCTCTTACAATCTGTTCTACTTCCTTAACTTCTCTATCTTCATCATTCTCATCAATACTATCTTGCTTTTCTTTAGAACTCTCTATTCCAATAAATGCTCTCCAGTCAAACACTGCCTCTACAGATGCAATGGCTACCTCAATCATACTTTCATCAGGTTCTCTAGTTGTAAAACTCTGCAAAAGCAGACCAGGCTTACTAAAAATTCTTACTATAAGAGAATCGCTTCGTCCTGCCCATTTAAGAAACTCGTAGGACACTCCAGAAATAAGTGGAACTAATAACAATCTTACTATTACTCTAAGCCAAACTGAATCCACACGAATAAACATAAAGAATATTATACTTATAAACATAACAAGAAAAGTAAAGCTTGTTCCACAACGCTTATGTTCCCTTGACTGAGTCTTAACATTCTCTACTGTTAATTCATATCCATTCTCAATACAGTTAATGGCCTTATGTTCGGCACCATGATACATAAACAACCTTTGAATATCTTCCATCTTAGATATTAAATAGATATATGAAACAAATATAAGTATTCTTAATGCACCTTCAATAAGTGTCATTACAATTCTAGATTCAATACTTCTACTTAAAAATTCAGCTACAAAATAGGGTAATAATATAAAAACCGCAATAGAAAGGGCTATTGAAGTAGCAACCGTTAGACCCATGGCTACACTTTCTGCCTTTTCTTTGAAGACCTTAGAAAATACATTCTCCACCTTTTTTGCTTCTTCCTCTTCTTCATCTTCATAAAAACTTGCAGAAAAGGTTAGTATTTGAATCCCCATGGTCAAAGATTCAATAAAGCTAAGCATTCCTCTAAGTATAGGAAGTTTAAATAAATTATATTTTTCTGACTTACTTTCGTACTTTTCTTTTTTTATTATAATTGTATTATCTGGCTTCCTTACTGCTACGGCATAATCTTCCTTGTTCTTCATCATTACGCCTTCTATAACAGCTTGACCACCAATTCCAGATGGTTTCATTCTAATACCACCCTTTCTTGCCCCAAATTTCGCAAAATTTGACAATATCTGAGATTTAAAAAGAGGCTGAGATTATATAACCTCAACCTATTTTAATAAATACTTCAGCTATTTTAGTTGTCTTGTGTAAAACCATATCTACGATTAAACTTATCAATTGCTCCACGTGCAGTAGCTGCTTTTTGTTGTCCAGTATAGAATGGATGGCATTGTGAACAAACTTCAACACGAATAGATTCTTTTGTTGAACCTGTTTCAAATTCATTACCGCAGTTACATACTACAGTAGCTTTATTGTAGTTAGGATGAATTCCTGACTTCATGTTCTCACCTCTTTAAATATGACTATTTTTATAATCTTAATAATTATTAGTTAATATTATTATTGTATCATTTTACAATTTATGTTCGTAAACAGCTGTTTCATTATATCATATGATAATAATGATTGCAATACCAAATCACAAATTTATAGCTGTAGATTTGCCCA
>JAAYRG010000098.1 GCA_012518885.1 Clostridiales bacterium
CCATCATGATTTATTTCAATTGCATTTAACAGCTTAGGAAGATGTTCTTCATTAAATTCGATATCTATAACAGGGCCAATAACCTGAGTAACAATACCTACGTGTTTATCCATGTTATTCACTCCTTTCAGGTTTTTATTACATTCCACTACCAGCAATAATTTCTGTAAGCTCTTGGGTTATTGAACCTTGTCTTGCTCTATTATACTGGCGGCTTAAATCTTCTATTATTTCTTCAGCATTCTTAGAAGCTGATTCCATTGCTACACGACGTGCAGCATGTTCGCTCGTCAAACTTTCATTAACTGAACCCCAAAGCATTCCTGCTATAAAACTAGGAACAAGGGCGTTAAATACTACATCGCTTCCTGGTTCAATTAATAGGTATTCTGTACTTTTTTCTCCTGTGTCTCTTTTAATACTTTCATCTAGAGGAAGTATTTTAACCATCGCTGGTTGTTGACTAAGCAGAGAAACAAAGTGTGTAAATACAATAAAAACCTCATCAAACTCTTCCTTGCAATATAAGTTTGTTATCAAACCTGCAATTTCATGACAACTACCAACATCTATTTCGTCTACACGGAAAAATTCCTTTGTTACTATTTCAAAGTTTCTATTGCTATAATATTCAGTAGCCTTCCTACCTATTGGTATAATACAAACACTTTCCCTATCCTTATCTCCTATTTCATCTTGAAGATAACGAAAGACATTATTGTTGTATCCACCTGCTAATCCTCTGTCACCAGCTATAACCACATAGCAACTTTTCCTTATCTTTGGCCTACCATTAAAATAAGGGGACTGAGTATCTATGTTTCTTGAAAGTATCTTTGCCATTTCATTACTAATTGCTAAATGATACTCTCTACTATTTGCTATTTGCTGTCTAGCCTTTAGTAGCTTAGAGGAAGATACTAGCTCCATTGCCTTAGTAATTTGCCTAGTACCCTTAATACTACCAATCCTTTTTTTAATATCTTTCATTGAAGAACTTGCCAAATACTCGCCTCCTTCCTATCCTACAAACTTACTTGTTTAGTAAAAACTTGTTTGTAAAATCGTCAAGTATTTCTTTAAGTTCTGATTCCATTTTTTCATCAAAACTCTCGTTGTTTCTGATTCTTTCTAGTAAGTCTTGATGATATGATGTCAGTTCAAAATACAGTTCTTTTTCGTATTCTTTAATATCAGCTACTTCTATTTCCTTTAAGTAGTTATTTACAACTGCATAAATAATTGCTACTTGTAGTTCAACAGGAACTGGTGAGTTTTGGTCTTGCTTTAATACTTCAACAATTCTCTCCCCTTGGTCAAGCCTTGCCTTAGTATCCTTATCAAGGTCAGAACCAAATTGTGCAAACGCTTGTAGCTCACGGTACTGAGAGTAAGCAAGCCTTAGTTTACCTGATACACTCTTCATAGCCTTTATTTGTGCTGCACCACCAACACGGCTTACAGAGATACCAGGGTTGATTGCTGGCCTAACACCAGAGTGGAAAAGTTCACTTTCTAAGTATATTTGTCCGTCTGTAATTGAAATTACGTTGGTAGGAATGTAGGCTGATACGTCACCATCCTGAGTTTCGATAATTGGTAGGGCAGTAAGGGTACCACCACCATGTTCAGGAGAAAGACATGCAGCACGTTCAAGTAAACGACTATGCAAGTAGAAAACATCTCCAGGATAGGCCTCTCTACCTGGTGGACGTCTAAGTAGTAAGGATAAGGTTCTATATGCAACTGCGTGTTTTGATAAGTCGTCATATATAACAAGTACGTCTTTTCCTTGCTTCATAAAGTATTCTCCCATAGTACAACCTGAATAAGGAGCAATATATTGAAGTGGAGCAAGGTCACTTGCTGTAGCACTTACTACTATCGTATAGTCCATAGCACCAGCACGTGTAAGGTTTTCTACTAGTTGTGTAACAGTAGAACCCTTTTGGCCAATTGCTACGTACACACATATAACATCTTTACCCTTTTGATTGATAATAGTATCTATACCAATTGTTGTCTTACCTGTTTGCCTATCACCGATAATTAACTCACGTTGACCCCTTCCAATAGGAATCATACTATCTACAGCCTTGATTCCTGTTTGAAGTGGAGTGTGTACAGATTCTCTTTCTATAATTCCTGGAGCTTCTGTTTCAATAGGCATTAAGTCTACATGCTCAATAGGACCTTTACCATCAAGGGGTTGGCCTAGTGAGTTAACAACTCGCCCAATAAGAGCCTCTCCCACTGGAACAGATACAACTTTATTAGTTCTTTTTACAACGTCTCCTTCTTTTATTCCACTATCACTACCTAGTAGAACAATTGAGACAAAATCCTTTTCTAAGTTAAGTGCCATACCGTATACACCGTTATGGAACTCAATAAGCTCATTAGATATACAGTTATCTAGACCATGAACTCTTGCAATTCCGTCACCTACAGTAATTACGGTACCTGTTTCTGATTGCTCAATTACATTGTCATAATTTTTAATTTGAGCCTTAATCAGACTGCTAATTTGATCTATATTCATCCATCAGACCTCCGATTGCGAATAGTCCGCATTTTTTAGTACTTGCTCTAAGTTTTTAAACCTATACAGAATACTTGCATCTATCAAATGCCCATCATACTCTATACGGAATCCGCCGATAATCGACTTATCGACCTTGTTGCTTATAATAACTTTCTTTCCAGTTAAGTTAGTAATTCTACTTGTAAGCTTAGCTATTTGATCCTCTCTAAGCTCTACTGCACTCACTACTTTTACTGGTAGAATATTCTTATCTTCATAATATCTGTCTACATATCCATCAAATATCTCACCTAATAGGCCTACTTTTCTCTCTTCGATAAGTATTTTTATTAAAGAATGTAAGTAAGACTTACCTTCTGATTTAATAACATCATCAAAGATTTGTAAGCGTTCAGACTTTGATATTCTGGGATTAGACAGCAAATTAACAAATGCCGAGTTAGCAGCAAAAACATCAACAAGTTCTGCAAATTCAGCCTTTATCTTGTCTTCTTCATTAATTTCACTTGCTAACTCATATAAGGCATTACCATATACTTTCGCAATACTCATACACTTTCACCCAATTTATCAATTGCTGAATCAATTAATTTTTGGTGTGCATCCAGATCAATTTCTTTTTGAACTATTTGCTTGGATAGTTCAACAACCATACTGGATACTTTTGTACTCAAATCTTCCATCGCTTTCTTCTTAGCGAGATAAATATCATTCTCTGCTTTACGTCTCTCATTATCTGCCTCGGCGATGGCTTCATTGAGAATTTCTTCACTACGAAGTTTGGCACTTTCTGTCGCTTTCTTAATCATTTGATCCGTTTCATTCTTTACTTTATTTAGCTTATCTTCATAAGTTTCCTTATAAGTTCTTGCTTCCTTACGCATATTCTCAGCTTCAGAATATATATCATCCACTTCTTTAGCTCTTGACTCAAGAATCTCATTTACAGGTTTATATAAGAATTTTTTAACAATAAAGTAAAGAATAATTAAGTTGCCAATAGCCATTAGTGTTTGCCAAAAATCAATAGATAGTAATTCTAAAGTCTCAGCCATTCGCTATTCCTCTCTTCTTAATTACTTATTACTTTGCTATTACATATAACCCATGAATATACCTGGTGCAACAAATATTAATAATAGACCAATAATTAAACTGTAAATACCTGTTGTCTCTGCAACCGCACAACCAAGTAACATAGTTGATGTAACATCACTCTTAGATTCAGGTTGACGACCAATCGCCTCACATGCCTTACCTACTGCATAACCTTCACCGATACCAGGTCCAATACCACCTAACATTGAAATACCAGCGCCAATAGCGCATCCCATTAATATTAAAGCTTTATCCATTTATATTACCTCCATATATTTATATATTTAAATTTTAATTACTCACTGCTTGCTGCATTTGAAACATATGCCATTGTTAGCATGATGAATATAAATGCTTGTAAAACACCACTAAACACATCGAAATAAATTGACAGTATAGCTGGAATACCAAGTTGGAAAATTGGTATGTTAGCCAGGAAACCTGGTAGCTTTTGCAACACAAATGAACTTAGTGTAGCTAGTCCAGCATATAAAAGAGTTGAAATTACAGAACCACTCAAAACATTACCAAATAGACGCATTGCCATTGAAACAGGTGTTGCAAATTCGCCTATAACATTAAGTGGTGTAAAAAATACTACTGGCTCTGTTAAACCCTTCAAATAACCACCAACACCGTTGGTTTTAATGTTAGTACTAAGAATCATTATAAAGACAACTATAGCCCAACCAAGGGTTGTATTAAGGTCAGCTGTCGGTGAGAATAGCCCAAACAATCCACTTAAGTTAGAAAACACAACAAAAGCAAATAAAGTTGCTACAAATGGTGCAAAATCCTTAAATCTTACTCCCATAACATCATTCAGCAAGTTATTAATGGTATTAACTATAGTTTCAGCCACTACTTGACGCCTACTTGTGGGTTTTACTTTCAAGTCATGGGTAAGCCACTTACATAAAAGGCCTATAACCAACATGATAATCCACATACTGACTTGCGTTTCCGTAATTGTTATCCCTAAGGGAAGTCGGAATAAGACTCGTGCACCAGTAATACTAACTTCCATTTGTCATCTCCCCTTTCTTTCTATATTTTTTATTAAAGAAACCTAAAATAAAAATAGTTAATCTTGGGTAAGAAACAGCTATTATCATAGGAAACCAATGGAATATACCATACCTGGTACCAACAAATAAGCCCACACCAATAGCTATAGTCACACCTAACTGACGGGATGAATAAGAAGCTTGCATTCTCTTTTTAGCATCATCTATTATGTTTTGTTCAGCCATATCTGCAATCTTTTGAA
>JAAYRG010000099.1 GCA_012518885.1 Clostridiales bacterium
GAAGACGATGAAAAAGAAAAAGTTTTAGAGATGAGTATTGACGAATTAGAATTATCTGTTCGTTCTTATAATTGTTTAAAGAGAGCCGGCATTAATACAGTAGAAGAGTTAACAAACAAAACTGCTGAAGATATGATGAAAGTTCGTAACTTAGGTAAAAAGTCACTAGAAGAAGTAACAAGTAAGTTAGCAGAGCTTGGCTTATCCTTAAAAGAAACTGAGGAATAACTAATAAGCTAAAGGAGGGAACACTATGGCAAAGCATAGAAAACTTGGTAGAACTTCAAGCCAAAGACAAGCTTTACTTAGAAACCAAGTAACTGCTCTATTGTACCATGGCAAAATTGTTACAACTGAGCAAAAGGCAAAAGAGGTTCGCAAGATCGCAGAAAAAATGATAGCACTTGCTGTTAGAGAAAAAGATAACTACGAAGAAGTTACTGTAACAGCTAAAGTAGCTCGTAAAGATAAAGATGGTAAAAATGTTAAAAAAGAAGTAGACGGTAAAATGGTTACTGTTTATGATGAAGTTGAAAAAACTATTAAGAAAGACAAACCATCTCGTCTTCATGCAAGAAGACAAATGCTTAAATACTTATACTCTGTAACAGAAGTTCCAGCAGAAAACGCAGGAAGAAAGAGAAATACTAAAGAAGTAGATGTTGCAGATAAGTTATTTGAAGAAATTGCACCAAAATATGCTGATCGTAATGGTGGTTACACAAGAATTGTGAAAATTGGACCACGTAAAGGTGACGCAGCAATGGAAGTTTTAATCGAATTAGTATAATATTAAGGAGTAGTTTCACATTTATCTGAAACTGCTCCTTTTCCGTAATTATTTAACTTGTATTTTATTGGTATATGTAGCCATTTGTATAGTTTTACATTTTCTAGATGGATAAGTAGAGGAAGCGCTTATGGATATAATAAAAACTGATAACTTAGTATTTGAATATGTTACAACCAATGAAGAAGGGGACGTAACAGATGTTAATAGGGCACTTAACAATTTAAATATTGATGTGCAAAAAGGTGACTTTGTTGCAATTTTAGGCCATAATGGGTCCGGAAAATCCACACTTGCAAAAGCGCTTAATGCAATACTACTACCGACTAAGGGTTCGGTAATAATAAAAGGCATGGATACTAGAGTTGAGGATAACCTATGGGACATTAGGCAGACAGCCGGCATGGTATTTCAAAATCCAGATAATCAGATAATTGGTACTGTTGTAGAAGAAGATGTTGGATTTGGTCCAGAAAATCTAGGAGTCCCAACAGATGAGATTTGGACAAGGGTTGAAAAAAGCCTTAAAGACGTTAACATGCTAGATTATAGGACTAGTTCACCCAACAAATTATCAGGTGGACAAAAACAAAGGATTGCAATAGCTGGAATAATGGCCATGCAGCCAGAATGTATAATACTTGATGAGCCTACTGCCATGTTAGACCCCAACGGCAGGAAGGAAGTAATCCAAACAGTACATGAGATTAATAAGACTGCTAATGTAACAGTACTCCTTATTACCCACTATATGGATGAGGTAATAGATGCAGATAAGGTTATTGTAATGTACCAAGGTGAGATTGTTATGCAAGGTAACCCTAGGGAGATATTTTCTAGGGTAGACGAACTTAAAAGTTATAGGTTAGATGTTCCCCAAGTGACTGAACTAGCATACGAACTTAAAAAGGCGGGACTAGATTTACCTGATGCAGTACTAACAATAGATGAGTTTACAGATGCAATGAGTAAATACTTGAAGGGATAAGTAATATGGCAATAAAGATAGAAAATCTTAATTATGTTTATAGTCCAAAAACTGCATATGAAAAAGTTGCCCTAGATAAGGTTAATATAGAAATAAATGATGGAGACTTTATTGGCCTAATAGGACATACAGGCTCTGGAAAGTCAACACTAGTTCAGCATTTAAATGGTTTGCTTAAGGCAACATCTGGAGCTATTTATTATAATGGCCAGAATATATATAGTGAAGGCTACAATTTTAAGGAACTTAGGTCTAAGGTGGGGCTTGTTTTCCAATATCCTGAACACCAACTATTTGGTACTACTATCTTTGAAGATGTGGCCTTTGGACCAAGTAATCAAGGATTATCAAAGGCTGAGATTGATGAAAGAACTAGGAAGGCTCTTGATATGGTAGGAATAAGCGAAGACTTATATGAAAGCTCTCCTTTTGAAATATCAGGTGGACAAAAACGTAGGGTAGCTATAGCTGGTGTCCTTGCTATGGAGCCAGAAGTTCTTGTCCTAGATGAGCCAACTGCTGGTTTAGATCCAAAAGGTAGAGATGAAATCCTAGAACAGATTAGTAAACTTCATTTAGAAAATAATATGACAATTGTTTTAGTTTCCCATAGCATGGAAGATGTTGCAAAGTATGCAAATAGAATAATTGTAATGAATAATGGCCAGGTTAAGTTTAACGATGAACCCAAAGCAGTCTTTTCTCATTATAAGGAGTTAGAAGAGATAGGACTTGCTGCACCTGCTGTAACATATATTATGGATGGTTTGAAAAACATTGGCTTTGATATAGATGTATCAGCTACTACAATAGAAGAAGCTAAAAAAGAGATACTTTCATATATAAGTAGAGTACAGTGAAGGAGGATAGGCAGTTAAGATGATTAGAGATATTACAATTGGACAATACTATCCGGCCAAATCAATCCTTCACAGTCTAGACCCAAGGGTAAAACTAGTAGGAACGTTTTTATATATAATCTCCTTATTTATTGTTAAACATTACACTGCATATGTTCTTGTTACAATATTCCTACTTAGTGCAATTACCTTATCAAAGGTTCCACTTAAGTTTATAGTTAAAGGACTAAAGCAAATACTGATTCTATTAATATTTACTGTAGGTTTTAACTTATTTTTGACAAAAGGGGACCCAGTAGTTGAATTTGGATTTTTGACTATTACAGACCAAGGAATTATTACAGCACTAAAGATGGGCTTTAGGCTTATATTTCTAATAATAGGGTCATCTCTTATGACTTATACGACAACTCCGAACCAGTTAACAGACGGTTTAGAAAACCTTTTAGCCCCCTTAAATAAAATTAAGATACCAGTTCATGAGATAGCAATGATGATGTCAATTGCCTTAAGGTTTATCCCTATTTTAGTAGAAGAGACTGATAAGATAATGAAGGCCCAAATGGCTAGAGGGGCAGACTTTGAATCAGGTAATATCATACAAAGGGCTAAGAGTCTAATACCAATTCTTGTACCCTTATTTGTATCAGCTTTTAGAAGGGCGAATGACCTTGCTATGGCAATGGAGGCTAGGTGTTATAGGGGTGGTAAGGGCCGCACTAAGATGAAACCTTTAAAGTATGATAAAAGAGACATGATAACTTATTTTGTTATGATAACATTCTTTATACTGATTATAAGTACGAGAATATTATTTTAGATATATAGGAGTAATATGAGAAGAATTTTATTGAAGGTTGCTTATGATGGCACTAATTACAATGGATGGCAGAAACAACCTGATGTGGTAACTATAGAAGGTACTATTAATGAAACTCTATCAAGAATCTTGGAAGAGGATATTAGTATAATAGGTGCAAGTAGAACTGATGCAGGAGTTCATGCCCTATGTAATATTGCAGTCTTTGATACTAATACTAGTATACCGGCAGAAAAGATTGCCTTTGCCTTAAACCGTAGGCTACCAAGGGATATAGTAATACAAGAATCTAGGGAAGTTCCCTTAGATTTTCATCCAAGAGACAGCGAGAGCATTAAGACATATGAGTATACAATTTTAAATACGAAATTTCCACTACCTACTAAAAGATTGTATAGCTACCATGTACACAAGGACATTAACATAGAGGCTATGAAAGAGGCTGCTAAGTACCTAGAAGGAACCCATGACTATAAGAGTTTTTGCTTAGCCAAGACTCAAGTTTATACTACAGTTAGAACAGTTTATAGTATAACTATTGATAAAGAGGGCGACATTATAAAGTTTACCTTTAAGGGCAATGGATTCTTATACAATATGGTTCGTTGTATAGTAGGAACATTAGTCTATGTAGGCCGTGGTGTTTATCCCCCTGAATATGTGAAAGAAATCCTTGAAAAAAGGGATAGACAAGAGGCAGGGCCTAATGCACCAGCCCAAGGGTTAATCCTTGCCAATATAGAGTATGTTAATAAAGAAGAGTTAATTATAAGGGAAGATAAATGTTAAAAGACTTAAAAATAATATTGACACAATCCCTTTAATATTATATAATTTATCAATGTGACGTGAAAGTACTTCACCAAGCCCCGGAGGAGTATTTTGACATAAATTACTAGTAAATTGAACAGTAAAATAATGACAGATTAATACCAAAATAATAAGATTGTAGAATGTAAGATTATAGGTTTTACTTATAATTCTGAGGAGGTAAACCGATGAAAAGTTTTATGGCTAACCCTGATAAAGTGGAAAGAAAATGGTATGTCGTAGACGCTACAGACCATACATTAGGACGTCTTGCATCTGAAATAGCTAGTGTTTTAAGAGGAAAACATAAACCAATTTATACACCACACGTAGATACTGGTGATTATGTAATCGTAGTTAATGCAGATAAAATCCAAGTTACAGGTAAAAAATTAGATCAAAAGATATATTACAAACATTCACTATACATTGGTGGAATGAAAGAACAAACATTAAGAGAAAAGTTAGAAAAGAAACCTACTGATGTTATTTCTCTTGCAGTAAAGGGAATGCTTCCAAAGGGACCACTTGGTAGACAAATGTTAAAGAAACTATTTGTTTACGCAGGCCCAGACCACAAACACGAAGCTCAAAAACCTGAAGAACTTAAAATTAATTACTAATTAGAGGAATCGAAAGGAGGAAATAACATTGGCTAATATGAGATATTATGGAACTGGAAGAAGAAAAAGCAGCGTAGCTAGAGTTTATCTTTTACCAGGTACAGGTAAAATTACAATAAATAAAAGAGATATTGATGAATATTTAGATTTAGAAACACTTAAGACTATCGTTCGTCAACCACTTGTTTTAACTGAAACTGTTGACAAGTTTGATGTTCTAGTTAATGTAAAGGGTGGAGGTTTCACTGGTCAAGCAGGTGCTATCAGACATGGTATTGCTAGAGCTTTACTAGAAGTAGACCAAGATCAATATCGTCCACTACTTAAGAAAGCTGGTTTCTTAACAAGAGATCCAAGAATGAAAGAAAGAAAGAAATATGGATTAAAGAAAGCACGTCGTGCTCCACAATTTTCCAAGAGATAATACTTTCAACATATACCCTCAAGC
>JAAYRG010000100.1 GCA_012518885.1 Clostridiales bacterium
CTTGTATTAAATTATTAGCAAACATTAGTCCCCTTACTATACTATATAATCATAGTAAGTTGGATTCTATTTCTCTTTACATCTACATTTATAACCTTAACATCAACAATATCCCCAACACTTACAAAATCAAGTGGATGTTTAATATACCTTTGGTTTGTCATCTTTGAAACATGAACTAAACCATCTTGATGAACACCTATATCTACAAAGGCACCAAAATCAACAACATTTCGGACAGTTCCTTTTAATACCATACCTTCTTTTAGATCTTCTATATCTAATACATCTGTTCTTAAAATAGGCTTAGGCATTTCTTCTCTAGGGTCCCTACCAGGCTTTTCTAACTCATTTAAGATATCATTTAGGGTAATTTTACCTATACCAATTTCTTTTGCTATCTTTTCTTTATCTTTTATCATTTTTCTAATATCTCTGATTCCACCCTGTTCAATATCCTTAGATGAAAGATATAGGGATGAAAGAAGGTTTTTAGTAGCCTCATAGGATTCAGGATGCACACCAGTTGCATCAAGGGGCTCATCCCCCTGATAAATACGTAAAAATCCTGCGCATTGTTCAAATGCCTTAGGACCAATTTTAGGTACTTTAAGAAGTTCTTTACGGGATTTAAACCTTCCGTTTTCTTCCCTGTAGCTAACTATATTTTTAGCTATAGTTTTTGTAACTCCTGAAATATATTCTAGCAAGGCCGCAGAAGCTGTATTTAAATCTACTCCAACCCTATTAACACAGTCTTCTACAACAGCAGATAAGGCATCTCCTAGTTTCTTTTGGTTCATATCATGTTGATACTGGCCAACGCCTATTGATTTAGGGTCGATTTTAACAAGTTCAGCTAAGGGGTCTTGTAAACGCCTTGCTATAGATATTGCACTTCTTTGTCCAACATCAAATTCAGGAAACTCCTCGGTTGCAAGCTTACTAGCAGAATATACCGATGCACCAGCTTCATTAACTATAATATATCTAACATCCTTACTTACTTCTTTTAAAATATCAGCTACAATTAATTCTGATTCTCTAGAAGCTGTCCCATTACCTATAGCAATTAAGGTAATGTTAAACTTGTCAATAAGTTTTTTTACTATTAACTTGGTTTCATCTACCTTATTTTGTGGCGCTGTAGGAAATACTACTGTAGTATAAAGACACTTGCCTATAGGGTCAACTACTGCTAACTTACATCCAGTTCTGTATGCAGGGTCCCATCCTAGTACAACCTGACCTGCAATAGGTGGCTGCATAAGGAGTTGTTCTAAGTTTTTACCAAATACACTTATGGCACTATCTTCTGCTGCTTCTGTAATTTCATTTCTAATTTCTCTTTCAATAGATGGTGCAATTAATCTTTTATAGCTATCACTTATTGCTGATATGATTAAATCCTTAGTGTAAGGATTATCTCTACTGATAATGCTCTTTTCTAAGTATAAAATTATTTTTTCTACAGGAGCCTCAACCTTAACACTTAACACCTTCTCTTTTTCACCACGATTTATAGCTAATACTCTATGCCCAGGTATATTTTTAATCTTCTCAGCATAGTCATAGTACATCTCATAAACACTTTCAGTTCCTTCTTCTTTTACACTAGAAACTATTAAACCTTCATTAAAGGTAATGTTACGAATGTACTTTCTGTAATCAGCTCCATCAGAAATATTCTCAGCTATAATATCTAAGGCTCCCTTTATAGCATCCTCTTCATTTAATACATCCTTTTCTTCATTAATATATTTTCTAGCTTCTACTTCTATAGGTTCTTCTATCATTTGAAGCATAATTAAGTTAGCTAAAGGTTCTAAACCTTTTTCTTTAGCAATAGTAGCTCTAGTTCGTCTCTTTGGCTTATAAGGACGATATAGGTCTTCTAAGACAACCATTGTTAAGGCTTCCTCAATATCCTTCTTTAGGTCTTTAGTAAGTTTACCTTGTTCTTCTATACTAGATAAGATTGTTTTCTTTCTATCTTCTAAACTTCTTAAATAATCTAGCCTTTCACTTAGGCTTCTTAGTACTTCATCATCTAAGGATCCGGTAACTTCTTTTCGGTACCTAGCAATAAAAGGAATGGTATTTCCTTCATCAATCAACTTAACTGTAGCTTCTACCTGTTCTCTTCTAATTCCAAGTTCGCTACTTATCTGTTTAATAATATCCATGCTTACTCCTTATTCATTCTTTTATATATTAACATAGTCCACGAGTTTCTAACCCTTTATTATACTCCACTATCATTAATAAAAAACATGTTTTTATAATATCATCATTAAAAATCTAAATCAATAAAAAGGCCAGAATACTTGTCTAAAGTTTTATTTATTTTAAATATTTATGTATCTACACCTTTATATAAGCAAAAAAGTGTACATCTAAAAAAGACATACACTTTTTTGTTAAACATTTTTATTTATGGATTTTAGGAAAGCTTACTCTAGCATCTACTTAGTGATGTTCAGAAAGGGCAAATTTATCATGTACTGCCTTAACTGCCTTTTCTACATACTCATCATCAATAAGAACAGTAACCCTAATTTCTGAAGTGGAAATCATCTTTATATTTACACCTACATCGTATAGGGCTTCAAACATTTTTGCTGCAACTCCAGCATGAGTATTCATTCCTGCTCCAACTATGGATACCTTAGCTACTGATTTTTCTACATCGATTTTTTGATATTGTAGGCTTCCAGTTCTATGACGTTCAATAATTTCAATAGCTTCATCCACATTATCTTTAGAAACAGTAAAGCTAATATCTTTTGTTCCATCTCTACCGATTGATTGAAGTATAATATCTACATTTATATCGTATCTAGCTAAGTGATTAAACAACTTAAATGCAACACCTGGTATATCCTTTAGTCCAATAACCGATATACGGGCTGTGTTTTTATCTGATACAACTCCTCTAACAGCTAATTTCTCCATTTTTACTTCCTCCTTAACTACTGTTCCTTCAGAATTATTAAGACTTGAACGCACTACAAGTGGCACTCCATATTTTTTGGCCATTTCTACTGACCTATTGTGTAAAACTCCAGCTCCTAATGATGCTAGTTCTAACATTTCATCGTAGGTAATTTCAGACATTTTACTTGCATCAGCTACAATCCTAGGGTCTGCTGTATATACACCATCAACATCAGTATATATTTCACATTTGTCTGCATGTAGTGCAGAAGCAATGGCTACCGCAGTTGTATCAGAGCCACCTCTTCCTAGAGTCGTATAGTCTTCATACCTATTAACACCTTGAAAACCTGTAATAATAACAACTTTTCTCATTTCAAGTTCACGATTAATTCTGTCTGTATCAATTCTCTTAATTTTAGCATTACCATAGGTTGAGTTTGTACGCATGTCCACTTGGAACGCATTTAATGATATTGCTGGTACGCCAAGGGCATGTAAGGCCATTGCCATTAAAGCAACAGATGTTTGCTCCCCTGTTGTTAGAAGCATATCAAGCTCTCTTTTTGGTGCTTTTGGGTTGATTTCTCTTGCTAAATCTAGCAGATAGTCTGTTTGCTTACCCATAGCAGATAAAACTACGATAACATCGTGTCCTGCCTTATAATCTTCGGCACATCTATTTGCTACATTAAAAATCTTTTCCTTATCAGCAACGGAAGTACCACCGAATTTTTTTACAATTAACATATTTGCCTCCTACTTTATAACAGAATATATATCTAAAATTAAATTCAATAGTTCTGATTTTTCTCTTTTATATTATTTATTTTATTCTAATACAACGATTTATGACAAAAACTATTCTGTTAAAAATTTCTTCATTAGTATATAACCTTCTTCTATATAGTTACCACTTACTTTTGCTTGTTTTTCACTATAGTTCCATGTCTTATTAAGCTCTTTTTCACTATTGTATATTAAATAAGGAACAGGATCACTTGTATGTGTACGGTAACTGATTGGTGTTGGGTGGTCAGGCATAATTAACATTTTATATGGTTCACGACTTGATTCTAACTCATTTATTAATAGCTTGACTATTTTTTCGTCAATATATTCGATCGCTTTTATCTTATCCTTTAGGCTTCCTTGGTGTCCCATTTCGTCTGGTGCCTCAACATGGATATATACAAGATCCTTGCCATCCTCAAAAAGAGCTTTTATTGCAGCCCTTGCCTTACCCTCATAATTTGTATTAAGGGAACCATTAGCCCCCTCAACATTAACTATATCAAGGTTTGCTCCTACAGCTATCCCCTTTAATAGGTCTACAGCAGATATCATAGTAGCTTTTTTACCGAACTTGCTTTCAAAGGAGTCTAACTTTGGTTTCGTTCCTGCTCCCCAAAACCATAGAGAGTTTGCCTTATTTAGGCCCTTCTTCTCTCTCTCGATATTTATTGGATGGTTATTTAGAATATCATAGCTCTCTACCATCATCTTTCTTAGTTGGTGGTTTGCTGGCAAATACTCTAAAATCTTCCTACCAAGTATATCATGAGGTGGTGTTATGTCTAGAAGTTGACCCTTGTCCCATATAATAAGGTGCCTGTAACTTGTTCCCAAATAGAAGTTAAACTCTTGATTTTCAAAGTGTTTTTTCACTTCATTAATTAATACCTCTGCTTCTTTTGTGGATATTTCACCTGAACTATGGTCAATAATTATCTTGTCCTCATAATTTCCACCTTCAGAGAGAGTTACAAGATTACACCTAAAAGAGATGTCTGAGTCTCTCATATGGGCTCCAACACTTAAAGCTTCTAATGAAGAACGACCTGTATAATACTTTAGAGGATCATAACCAAGTACAGATAAGTTGGCTGTGTCACTTCCTGGCGACATACCATCTGGAATAGTCTTACATAGGCCTAACTCAGACTTCTTAGCTAATCTATTAATATGTTCTATATTGGCATATTCTAATGGAGTCTTTCCATCTAGCTCTTTAATTGCTTCGTCTGCCATACCATCGCCTAATACAACAATGTATTTCAAGTTACATTCCTCCTATGTCCTAGCCTATGCCTTAATACGTATTCTATTTATTACACCACCTAATTGCCTAGACTTCTCTTTGAATTCCCCTTCTTCTATATCATTAGTGATAAATGCAAATTCTCCGTCAATGCCAGCCCTTACTTGTCTCACAACTCCAAACAAGCCTGTTACTTGTTTTTTAGTTTCTTCTTCATCATCTGTGGCAACTCTAACTAAGAATTGATGTTTTGCCCTTTTTACATCACATAAGTCTAGTTTCTTACTACTCCATATTGTCATAATGTTTGTTCCAATATGTTTAGCAGCATCTACTACATCAGAAACTACTGAACTTGCTGTCGGTAATTTACCAGCACCACTTCCATAGAACATTACATCTCCAATATATCTTCCTCTAACAAATATTGCATTAAAGACATCATTAACACTATATAGCGGGTTGTCTGGCTTGACAATCATAGGGGCAACCATAGCAAGTACTTGGTCTCCAATCTTTTCACTAGTAGCAAGTAATTTTATATGTCCTCCTATTTCTTTAGCATATTTTATATCAATATCAGAGATATTAGCAATTCCCTCTGTATAAATATCTTTAAAATCTACATGCATACCGAATGCTAAAGATGATAAAATAGCAATTTTTCTACAAGCATCATGTCCATCAACGTCAGCCGAAGGGTCTCTTTCTGCATAACCTAAATCCTGAGCTTCTTTAAGTACTGTATGGAAACTTGAACCTTCCTTAGTCATTTTACTTAGGACATAGTTTGTTGTTCCATTTAAAATTCCTGATATTTCTTCTATTTCATCTGCTGTTAAGGATTGATTAAGTGGACGTATAATAGGAATACCACCTCCAACACTAGCCTCAAACAAGAAGTTTAGCTTGTTTTCCTTAGAAATAGCTAGTAATTCAGGACCATGAGCAGCAACTAATTCCTTATTAGAAGTTACTACACTTTTGCCTTTTAGTAGAGCTTGTTTTACATATGTGTAAGCTGGTTCAACTCCACCCATTACTTCAACTACAATCTTAACCTCAGGATCATTTAATATTACATCATAGTCATGGACAACCTTATCTTGGATTGGATTACCTGGAAAGTCTTTCTTGTCAAGAACATACTTTACACTAATCTCTTTACCGCCAGTACGCTTCTTTATGTTGTCTCTATTACCACTAATTATCTCAACTACTCCTGACCCTACAGTACCATAACCTAAAACTGCTATATTTATCATTACATCCACCTTCCTAATTAATTATCTACTCTCTTGCCAATATCTTTAAGTAATATACTCCTTCTATTTCTTCAATTACCTTAAGTGTTTCTGTTACATCTTCCAAATCTTTTGGTACTTCTACACTTAGAGTGATTAAAGCTAAATTGTTTACAGGTACACTCTGATGAATAGTTAATATGTTAAAGCTGTACCCCGCTAAAGCCTTTAGAATTGAAGATAGTAATCCAGGTTTATCAAAGACCTGGAGAATAAATGTAAGTGTTCTTCCTCTTGTATTATCATGAAACGGGAATATATAATCTCTATATTTATAATAAGAACTTCTACTTATTCCTACTCTATCTGTAGCTTCTTGCACTGTCAAGTTTTTTTTAGTTTCAAGTAAGCGATTTACTTCTACTACTTTTAACAAGACCTCTGGAACAGCTTGCTGTTTCAAAATATAGAACTTGTCTTTTTCCATATTCTATCCCTCTTTTCATTTTTGTGTTTATAAGGGCTACATATGTCTTTACTAGAGAGATGTTATCACATTTGAATGTCAAATGCAACGTTTTTTTGTCATAAAGTTTTAATTCCTACAGATATTAATAAGATTAAACCTCAATAAAAATAAGGTCTATGTACACTTAAGAGCAATGTACCTAGACCTTATCTATTTATTTAGAATGTATATACTTTAAATATGCATTAATGAAGGGGTCAATGCCTCCATCTAAAACTACACTTACATTACCTACTTCTGTATCTGTCCTATGGTCCTTTACCATAGTATAGGGTTGCATAACATAAGAACGTATCTGGTTCCCCCAGCCTATTTCTTTTTGCTCACCACGGATTTTAGATTCTTCCCTTTGGTTTTCTTGTTCCTTGAGTAGGTATAGCTTAGACTTTAGCATCTGCATAGCCTTGTCCTTGTTTTGAAATTGGGACCTCTCATTTTGACATTGGACAACAATTCCTGTAGGTAAGTGGGTAATTCTTACTGCAGAAGATGTCTTATTAACATGCTGGCCTCCTGCACCACTTGCCCTGTAGGTATCTATCCTCAGTTCGTCTTCATTAATCTCAATGTCCATATCCATTTCAATTTCAGGCATAACATCACATGATACAAAGGATGTTTGTCTCTTCCCTGCTGCATTAAATGGAGATATTCTCACTAACCTGTGAACTCCATGTTCTGACTTTAAGTATCCATATGCATTAAGCCCTGAGATTTGCATGGTTATTGACTTATATCCAGCCTCTTCACCATCTAAAAAGTCTAGAATTTCAACGCTATATCCTTTTTTGTCTGCCCATCTTTGGTACATTCTAGCTAACATACTTGCCCAATCACAGCTTTCCGTACCACCAGCTCCTGCATGTAGGGTAAGGATAGCATCATATTGGTCATATTTATTAGATAAAAGAGTACTAAGACGCAGGTTCTCAAACTTACTTGTAAAGCTATTAAGGGCGTCTTCTATATCTACTAGTAGGTCCTCAGCATCTTCTTCAAATGCTAATTCTATTAAAGTTTGAATATCTTCATACTCTGTTTCAAGAGAGTTATATTCCTCTATTATATCATTCAAATCTTTTACTTCTTTTGATAATTTCTGCCCCTTTTCTGGGTCATCCCAAAAACCAGGCTCTTCCATAACTCTTTTTATATATTCAACCCTGTCTTCCTTATTAGACAAGTTAAAGTGAATCCCTTAGTTCTTTTAAAGGGTCTTCATATGAATTAAGAGTTTGTTTGTACTCATCTAACTTAACCATATTATCACCTCTTCTATTTGGTTTAGTTCAATAATTAGTTTGTTTTGCCATGACAGAACTTATATTTTACTCCACTACCGCATGGACATAGGTCATTAGGCATAACTTTTTTACTTTCTCTTCTAACAGGCTTCTTAGTAGCAGACTCATCCTTGTTAGTTCCTGTTACTTTAGCCACTTGCTCTCTTTCTACCTTTTGCTCAATTTTTACATGCATTAAGGCCCTTACAGTATCTTCACTAATAGCCCTTGTCATGTCATTAAACATTTCATAGCCCATGAATTTATATTCTACTAGTGGATCTTTTTGTCCATAGGCTTGTAAACCTATACCTTGACGAAGTTGGTCCATATCATCAATATGATCCATCCACTTTCTATCAATAACCTTTAGCAAAATAACCCTTTCAATTTCTCTTAGGTGTTCTTTTTCTGGGAATTCTGCTTCTTTTAGCTCGTATAGTTTTACTGCTTCTTCTTTCAGATATTGCATAAAGTCGCCTTTGTTTAGTCCCTGTACTTTTTCTTTAGTTACAGGTTCTATTGGAATAATTGGAAGTAACCTATTATTTAATTCCCTTATATCCCATTCTTCACTAGATTGATCTTCTCCTATATAAGTGTGAACAATATCCTCTACAACATCTGTAATCATCTTATATATGGAGTCTCTCATACTTTCTCCGTTAAGAACTTTCCTTCTTTCTGCATAAATAACTTCTCTTTGCTCATTATTTACTTGGTCATACTCAAGCAAGTTCTTACGTATACCATAGTTGTTACTCTCTATTCTCTTTTGAGCCTTTTCAATGGCATCATTAAGCATCTTATGCTGAATCTGTTCGCCTTCAGGAATACCCAATGAATTAAAGATGTTTAATAACCTTTCAGAACCAAATAGTCTCATAAGGTCATCTTCTAGAGAAATATAGAAACGTGATTCACCTGGGTCACCTTGACGACCTGCACGTCCCCTTAGTTGGTTATCTATACGTCTTGACTCATGACGCTCTGTACCTATAACCTTTAGGCCACCAGCCTCTACAACATCTTCACCTAGCTTGATGTCGGTACCACGACCTGCCATGTTGGTTGCTATTGTAACAGCTCCAAGTTGCCCTGCCTCTGCAATAATTTCTGCTTCTAACTCATGAAACTTCGCATTTAGAACCTTATGCTGTATTCCTTTTTTCTTAAGCATACCGCTAATTTCTTCAGATGCTTCTATTGATATTGTACCAACTAAAACTGGCTGACCCTTTTTGTGGGATTCCATGATATCTTCAATTACAGCATTTAATTTCTCTCTCTTTGACTTATAAACAGCATCATTATGGTCTATACGTATTACAGGTTTATTAGTAGGCACAACTATAACGTCTAAACCATATATCTCCCTAAACTCCCTTTCTTCTGTTAAGGCAGTACCAGTCATACCAGACTTTTTATTATACTTGTTAAAGAAGTTTTGGAATGTTATTGTTGCAAGTGTCTTGCTTTCACGTTTAACTTTAACTTTTTCTTTAGCTTCTATAGCTTGGTGCAAGCCATCAGAATAACGTCTTCCTGGCATTATTCTACCAGTAAATTCGTCTACTATAAGAACCTGGTCATCTTTTACTACATAATCCTGGTCTCTATGCATTAAATGATGGGCACGAAGGGCTAGGATAACATTATGTTGGATTTCAAGATTCTCTGGGTCTGCAAGGTTTTCAATATGGAAGAATTCTTCTACCTTGGATATACCTTGAGCAGTTAGGTTTACGGTCTTATCTTTCTCATTAACAGTAAAGTCTCCATCCTCTTCTATCTCTTCACCCATAATAGCATCCATCTTAGAATACTCTTTAGCATCAGACCCTCTTTGTAGTTGTCTTGCTAATATATCACAGGTCTCATATAACTTTGTTGACTTTCCACTTTGTCCAGAAATAATTAGAGGTGTTCTTGCTTCATCTATTAATACAGAGTCTACTTCGTCAATTATTGCATAATGCAAATCCCTTTGAACTAGTTGCTCTTTATAAATAACCATGTTATCTCTTAAGTAGTCAAAACCTAGTTCATTATTAGTTGCATAGGTAATATCGCAATTATAAGCTTCTCGTCTTTCATCATTCTTTAGTCCACTATGGATAACACCAACAGTTAAACCTAGGAATTCGTAAACCTGACCCATCCATTCAGCATCACGCTGAGCCAAGTAATCATTAACTGTAACAATATGAACTCCCTTACCCAAAAGAGCATTAAGATATGCAGGAAGAGTTGCTACTAGAGTTTTACCTTCACCAGTTCTCATTTCTGTGATTCTACCTTGGTGCAAAATAATACCACCAATTAGCTGGACCCTATAATGCCTCATTCCTAGTGCTCTTTTTGAAGCTTCTCTTACTACGGCAAAAGCCTCTACTAGTAAGTCATCTAAAGTTTCTCCATTCTTTAGTCTATTACGAAAATCATTAGTTTTATTTCTTAATTCTTCATCAGTAAGTTGCTCCATCTCAGGTTCAAGAGCTTCTATCTTATCCACAACAGGATAAATCTTCTTTAATTCTCTTTCACTATATGTCCCAAATAGTTTATCAAAAAGCTTCATATATTCACTCCTATTTTTCTTTCCTCTAATTAATATTGCAGACCTGTAGACGAAAGCTATTTTTTTAAACATTCTTCTACTACTATATAACTATCACTTATTTTAACATTTACTTTTATAGTTATCAACTATTGTTAGCAAGTATTTTACACTTTTAGGCATTAGGAAGGTTTAATAACTAAATATCTTTTTCTTATAATCTACAGCCCTTTAGGATAATTATAAAACGACATTAAAAAAGTGTCTTCGACACTTCAACACCCCTGCCCCTCAATCTTGAGGGGAATAGGGGCTTTATTTTTTGGTTACTTTGATTCATAATGGTATTATGAATATTTTAAAAGAGATTTTTAATAACCA
>JAAYRG010000101.1 GCA_012518885.1 Clostridiales bacterium
AGAAAGATGAGTTTAATGATGTGTTATTAAGATTTATAGAATAAGACGAGAAAGACAAGGGGGACGGAGTAATTACTCCGTCCCCCCTTGTCTTCTTATCCTTCTATCTTAAATACATGGTAAGTCTTTTTACCTTTACGTATAAGTAGGCCATCTTCTGTGTTAAAGTCAGAAGGAGTAAATACTTTATCTATTTCAGTTACCTTTGTATCGTCTATAGAAACCCCACCTTGTTGTACAGTTCTTCTAGCATCTGAACGAGATGATGCAAGTTTTGAATCAACTAACAAGGTTAGAATATCAATTCCTTCCTCGAATTGCTCTTTAGAATATGAAGTTGATGGAATATTTTTAGTATCTTGCTCTCCGCTAAATAAGGCTCTTGCAGCTTCTTGTGCCTTAATAGCTTCTTCTTCACCATGAACAATCTTTGTGATTTCATAAGCTAGAACTTCTTTAGCCTTGTTAATTTCTGAACCTTCAAGAGCACCAAGTCTTCTTACTTCATCCATTGGTAGGAAGGTTAGAAGGCCAAGACATTCTTCAACCTTAACGTCTTCAATGTTTCTCCAGTATTGGTAGAATTCATAAGGAGTAGTCTTATTAGGATCTAACCATAATGCACCCTTCATGGTTTTACCCATCTTAATACCATCACTTGTAGTAAGTAATTTAAATGTTAATCCATAAGCTGGAGCCTGTTCTTTTCTACGGATTAAGTCAACACCTGCGATAATGTTAGACCATTGGTCATTACCACCTAATTGCATTGTACAACCGTAATCCTTGTGTAGTCTGTAGAAGTCATAGGCCTGCATTAACATGTAGTTAAATTCAAACATGGTAAGGCCTCTTTCCATTCTGTTCTTGTAAGCGTCTACAGTTAACATCTTATTAACTGAGAAGTGAACTCCAATTTCTCTCATGAATTCAACGTAATTTAAGTCTAATAACCAGTCAGCATTATTTGCAATAATTCCCTTGTCGTTATCAAAGTCAAGGAACTTAGAGATTTGCTTTCTAAAGCACTCAACATTGTGGTTAATTGTTTCTCTAGTCATAAGGGATCTCATATCAGACCTTCCAGAAGGGTCACCGATTAAAGTGGTTCCACCACCAAGTAAAGCAATAGGCTTATGGCCTGCTCTTTGCATATGCATCATAGCCATAATTGTTAAAAAGTGTCCAGCTGTTAAGCTGTCTGCCGTTGCATCAAAGCCTATATAAAAGGTAACCTTCTCTTTACCTAATAATTCTCTTATTTCATCTTCGTGGGTTGCTTGTTCGATAAAGCCACGTTCTTTTAAAATATCGTAAACATTTCTAGACATCCTATGTCCTCCTTATTCTATTTCTGAAAATTAAAATAATTATAAATGATTTTTTTACATATTGCAACTTTAATAGAGTAACTTGTCATATTATGTGAAAGTTAATAATAAAATAGTTTAAAGAGTGTATACTAGGAGGGTTAGTGTGAACAATATTGGACAAGAAAGTGAATATAAATCTAGGGCAGAATTTATTAGGGAAGCAAGAGAAAGTTGCGCAAGGAATCTTAATCCTGTTGCAAAAGGTGTTGGTAGAAGGTCTTTTAAGAACGGGAACCTAAGTTTTAATTATACTAGAGATAAGAATTATGATGATAGCAATTATTCTATAAATCCTGTTAAAAAGGTCCTTATTAAGGTCATTTGTGCTTTTGCAATATTTATGGCTGTACTAACCATTACTTCACTAGATTCTAGGTATAACACCAATTATGGGGAAAAAATTCATTCCTGGATAACTAGTGATGCTTCTGTTGAAAGAGCTGAGGAATTTTTTGTTTCTCTTCTTGAGAAAATTAATAATAAGTAGTGGTAATAGTAGGATTATTATAAATTAAGTATTTGTATTTGCACTTATTATAATGTATAATTACATAGGTATAAATTTAGATATTTACACATTTAATAATTGAATTAATCACAGAATAAACTATATGCTCAAATTGATGGTTTACATATATCTATGTAAGCCATTTTGTTGTTAGTTTTATTTGTCTAATACTTAGAATGGAGATGTTAAATGAATAAATTAGCACTTTCTGATGAAATCCTATTATCTGTTGATAAACCAGCTAGATATATAGGTAATGAAATAAACATGGTAAAAAAAGACCCGAGTAAGGTTGATATACGATTTGCAATGTGTTTTCCAGATGTATATGAGATTGGAATGTCCCATTTAGGTATCCAAATTCTTTATGATATGTTTAATAAAAGAGAAGATGTATATTGTGAAAGACTTTATTCACCTTGGGTTGATTTGGACAAGCTAATGAGAGAAAAGAATATTCCTCTCTTTGCCTTAGAATCACAGGACCCAGTTAAGGACTTTGATTTCTTAGGATTTACAATCCAATATGAAATGTGTTATACAAACATTTTACAGGTCCTTGACTTGTCACACATTTCTTTGTTTTCTAAAGATAGAAGGGAAGAAGACCCTATTGTAATTGGTGGAGGTCCTTGTACCTATAATCCTGAACCTATAGCTGACTTTATTGACCTATTCTATCTTGGTGAGGGTGAAGCTGTCTACAATGAACTATTTGATATATACAAAGAGAATAAGAAAAATGGCGGAACTAGGCTAGAGTTCTTAGAAAAGGCTGCTAGTATTGATGGTATCTACGTTCCTGCCTTTTATGATGTTACTTATAATGAAGACAAGACTATCAAGTCATTTACAAAGAACAATCCTGCTGCCAAGGACAAAGTAAAAAGGGTAGTTGAAATGGATATGAGTAACACCTATTATCCAACTAAGCCTATTGTACCTTATGTACAAGTTACCCAGGACCGTGTAGTACTTGAAATTCAAAGAGGTTGTATTAGGGGATGTCGTTTTTGTCAGGCTGGTATAGTTTACCGTCCACTTAGAGAAAGAAGTCTTGACTTCTTAAAAGACATAGCAGGGCAAATGCTTAAAAACACTGGACATGAGGAAATTTCCCTAAGTTCCCTAAGCTCTAGTGACTATTCACAACTTCAGGAATTAGTATATTACCTAATTGATGAGTTTGGTAGCAAGGGTGTAAACATTTCCCTACCATCTCTTCGTATTGATGCATTTGCATTAGATGTAATGAGTAAGGTTCAAGACATTAAAAAGAGTAGCCTAACCTTTGCTCCAGAAGCTGGAACACAAAGACTTAGAGACGTTATTAATAAAGGATTAACTGAAGAAGAAATCCTAAATGGAGCAAGAGATGCTTTTATAGGTGGGTGGAATAAGGTTAAACTATACTTTATGTTAGGGCTTCCTACTGAGAACTTCGATGATGTTGAAGGTATTGCAAACCTAGCTGATAAGATTGCTAGGGAATATTATGACCTACCTAAGGAAAATAGAAAGGGAAGGGTAAATATTAATGTTAGTACCTCCTACTTTGTTCCAAAGCCATTTACACCATTCCAATGGTCAGCAATGGAAACAGTAGACAATTATCTAGAAAAGCAACGATTCCTAAAAGGGAAAATCGATGAACAACTAAATAGAAAAAGTATAAGATACAGCTGGCATGATGCTGAAACTAGTATTATAGAAGGGATTTTTGCTAGAGGCGACAGAAGAGTAGGAAAGGCAATCTATGATGCTTATAAGTCAGGTTGTATTTATGATTCTTGGTCAGAACACTTTGATTTTGACAAATGGCTTAAGGCCTTTGCTGATAATGATATAAGTGCTGAATTCTATGCTAATAGAGACAGGGACTTTGATGAAATCCTTCCTTGGGATTTTATAGATGTTGGTGTAACAAAGGAATTCTTATGGAGAGACTATAATAGAAGTCTTAAAGAAAAAACCACTATTAACTGTGCAGCTGGATGTGCTAATTGCGGCGCTAAGGTATTTGGTGGAGGAATTTGCTTTGATAGACAAGGAGGGCAAGTACAATAATGATAGTAAGAATTAAATTTACTAAAACAGGTTCATCAAAGTTTGTTGGACACTTGGATTTACTAAGGTATTTTCAAAAGGCCTTTAGGAGGGCTAAGCTTGATTTAACCTACTCACAAGGTTTTAATCCCCATCCACTTATTACAATAGCTGCACCACTTGGTGTTGGTTTAACTAGTGAAGGTGAGTACTTAGACGTAACCCTAAACTCTTGCGATGAACCCGCTATAATGATTGATAGAATCAATGAGGCGATGGCTAATAATATAAGTGTAACAGACTTTATAATCCTTCCAGAAGGTAGTAAGAATGCCATGGCAGTTATAGCTGCTGCAGATTATAATATTTCTTTAAGGGAAGGATATGATTTCTTATCTATTAATGACTTTAGGGATAAGTTTAGAGATTTCTATAACCAGGATTCAATCATGATTATTAAGAAAACTAAAAAGTCAGAGAAAGAAATGGACCTTAAGCCATTAATATATAAGTATGAATTCTTAGATAATTATGATTTAAGTCAAAATGATGGATATATACCGCTAATACACTTACAACTTGCAACAGGAAGTGCAAATAATATTAAGCCTGAACTTGTACTAGAAACATTTTGTGAGTTTGCTGGTATTTCCTATAACCCATTTGTTTTTGCTACCCATAGAGTAGAATTATATGGTGATATAGGTAAGGGCAAGGAAAGAGACTTAGTCCCTTTAAATAAAATGAATAATTAAGGATATGATTTTGGATGACTGAGAATAAACAAGAAAGTAAACTAATCATTACTAAAGAAGAAGGATATATCATTTCTAGTTTATTTAGGGATAACGAGATGGTTGAAGTGGATTTATATCCTTCTAAGGATGAAGACTCTATATTAGGTAATATATATGTTGGTAAGGTTAAAAATATTGTCAAAAATATAGATGCAGCCTTTGTAGAGATTAGTGATGGTCAGATATGTTATTTGTCCTTAAGAGAAAGGCACCAACCAATATATACAAGCAACAATATGTCTACAAGCAAAATAGTTACAGGTAGCGAAATTCTTGTACAAGTATCAAAGGAACAGATTAAAACAAAGGCACCTGTTGTTACTACTGGTTTAAACTTCACTGGTAAATATGTTGTTCTTGTTTTTGGTAACCCTTTTCCAGCCGTATCATCTAAAATTCAAGACAAGAAAAGAAAGCAAGAGCTTAAATCTCTTCTTAATGAATATGTAACCGACACATATGGATTTATTGCTAGAACTAACAGTGAACACGTAAATAACGAACGAATAATCCAGGAAATAAACCTACTTAGGGATAAGTTTGAAGAGGTTAAACAGTACGGAATATATAGGTCAAGATTTTCTTTAATATATGAAGCACAACCAGGGTATATTACAGATATAAGAGATAGTCTTGATGAAAGCCTGAGTGAAATCGTTACTGACGATAGTTTAATTCACAGTAAAATTGAGAATTTTTTAAATGAATATCAACCAGAAGATAGTCACAAACTTAGGTTTTATAATGATGATATGGTGTCTTTAAAGAACATATATGGTATTTCTTCTAAACTTAAAGACCTCTTAAGTGAGAGGGTCTGGCTTAAATCTGGAGCAACAATTATTATTCAGCCTACAGAAGCACTTACAGTAATTGATGTAAATACATCTAAGGCAATAAAAACTAATAAGAAGGACCCAGACAAAAATTATTATAAAATCAATATGGAAGCTGCAAAAGAAATCGCAAGACAGATAAGGCTGCGTAATATTTCTGGGATAATTATTATTGATTTTATAGATATGAAGAAGCAAGAATATAAAGATGCCCTAATGGCAGAACTTGATAGTCTTTTAAGAAAAGACCCAATTAAGACTGTACTTGTGGATATGACTGCCCTAAACTTAGTAGAAGTTACAAGAAAGAAAATTAGAAAGCCATTACATGAACAGGTAGAGAAAATAGGGTCAAATATATTACAAAATTCTTGTGTAAATATTGACAAGAGTCACTAAGTGTGCTAACATTACAGAGTGTGCCGCTCAGCGAGGTAAAAGTAATGAATACATTATTAGTAGTTCATTCACCATAGCTGGCGAGTAATGATAATAGGAGGTGCCATATGTACGCAATTATTGCAACAGGTGGTAAACAGTACAAAGTTTCCGAAGGCGATATCATTAAAATTGAAAAACTTGGTAAAGAAGCTGGAGAAACAGTTACTTTTGACCAAGTTCTTGTAGTGAACAATGGAAGTTTATTAACTGGTGACCAAGTAGCTAATGCTAGCGTAACTGCAACAGTAGTTGAAGAAGGCAAGAACAGAAAAGTTGTTGTATTCAGATACAAGGCTAAAAAAGGTTACAACAAGAAAAAAGGTCATAGACAACCATATACTAAAGTAAAAATTGAAAAAATCAATGCTTAATACATTAGGACTGTTATATGATTAAAGTAACAAGTTATATTAATGAAGAAGATAAGCTAATTGGTTTTAGATGTAGTGGCCATGCTAATTATGCCACTAAGGGACAAGATATTGTTTGTTCGGCGGTATCCGTTTTAGTTATTAACACTATAAACTCTATTTATGAATTTACATCAGATATAATCACATATGATGAAGATGAAGAAGAAGGAATGATAGATTTTATTATTACTTCTAATATAAGTAGTGAATCGGAGTTATTACTAAAGTCCTTATTTCTTGGCTTACAAGGAATTAGAGACTCGTACGGAACGAACTACATTAAGTTTAATTCAAAGAAAATTCGTTGATTTTTAATTATAAATCAGGAGGTGTTTACAATGTTAAAAATGAACCTTCAGTTTTTCGCATCAAAAAAGGGTGTTGGTTCTTCAAAGAATGGTAGAGATTCTAATCCTAAGTATTTAGGAGCTAAAAGAGCAGACGGACAGTTTGTTCTAGCTGGTAATATTCTTTATAGACAACGTGGAACTAAGATCCATCCAGGATTAAATGTTGGACGTGGTAAAGACGATACACTATTTGCTTTAGTTGACGGTATTGTTCGCTTTGAAAGAAAAGGCAGAAATAAAAAGCAAGCATGTGTTTATCCTGTAGAATCTAATTAATTTACAATAAATTAACCCCAGATCCTTAATGTAAACGGATTTGGGGTTTTTTAAAAGTATTAATTAATACGTTAATACTAATTTGACTAATAACATTAGCACAAAAGTATAAGACTAATTCAAACATATAGAGTTGTATTTGTATATGAGTTTTGTTTATAATATAAATGTAAAACGAAGTTTATTTCACAAGTGAGGTGAAGTCATGTTTATAGATAGTACCGATATTTATATAAAATCAGGTAAGGGCGGAGACGGCTTAGTTAGTTTCCGTAGAGAAAAATACGTACCAGATGGTGGACCAGATGGTGGAGATGGCGGTAAAGGTGGAAGTATAATTTTCGAAGTTGACGAAGGAATGAATACTTTAAATGACTACCGTTATAAAAGAAAATACGCAGCTGAAGATGGTGAAAACGGCGGGGCAAGAAACCGCTTTGGAAAAGATGGTAAAGATTTAATTCTTAAGGTTCCAGAAGGGACAATTATAAAGGATAAAGAAACTGGTAGGGTTATTGCAGACATGTCTCATGATAACAGACGAGTTGTCTTACTAAGGGGAGGCAAAGGTGGTAAGGGTAACCAACACTTTGCAACTTCTACTAATCAAGCACCTAAGCATGCCCAACCAGGCCAGGAAGGTATTGAACTTTTTGTAACGCTAGAACTTAAAGTTATAGCAGATGTTGGCTTAGTAGGTTTTCCTAATGTAGGTAAGTCTACTTTATTATCAAGAGTTTCTAATGCTAAACCAAAGATTGCAAACTATCATTTTACAACCCTTTCACCAAATTTAGGTGTAGTTGACCTTCCAGAAACAAATGGGTTTGTTATTGCTGATATCCCAGGTCTAATTGAAGGTGCTTCTGAAGGTGTTGGCTTAGGCCATGAGTTCTTAAGACATATTGAAAGAACTAAGATGATTATTCATGTAGTAGATGCTGCTTCAACTGAGGGAAGAGACCCAATAGAAGATGTAAAGGTTATTAATGATGAATTAAGAGCCTATAATGAAGAATTAGCTAGTAGACCACAAGTAATTGCAGCTAACAAGATAGATGTACTTTACGGCGAGGAACAAACTGAGGTTATAGAAAGATTAAAGAATGAGTTTGAGCCACAAGGGATAAATGTTTTTCCAATATCAGCTGTAAGTGGTAAAGGAATAAAAGAATTATTCTACTATGTTAAGGAACAACTAGATACCATTGATGTTAAACCAATAGTGTTTGAACAAGAATTTATTCCAGAGGAAGAATATACTATTGACGAGTCATTTGAAGTTAAGAAAGAATCAGATGGCTTATATGTAGTAGAAGGACCTAAGATTGAGAGAATGTTAGATTATACTAATCTTCAAACAGAAAAGGGACTTGCTTACTTCCAAAGATTCTTAAAAGAAAATGGTATACTAGAACAGCTTGAAAAACTTGGTATTACTGATGGTGATACTGTTAAATTATATGGATGGGAATTCGAATACTACAAATAATTTGCATATAGATTTATAAAAGAAAGGAGTGTGTATAGATAGTGACAAGTAAACAAAGAGCATACTTAAGGGGACTTGCATCAACAATGGATCCTATTTTTAGAATAGGTAAGTCAAGTGTATCCCCAGAACTAACAAAAGGAATTGATGAAGCCCTTGAAGCAAGGGAACTTATAAAGGTAAGTGTTCTTAACAATTGTGCAGATGATGCTAGAGAAATTGCAGATACATTAGCAGCTAGGACAAGGTCTGTGGTAGTTCAAGTAATGGGACATAAGATTACTTTATATAGAGAGTCAAAGAAGAATAAGAAAATCCAACTTCCTAAGTAAAAAGCAGGTGAAAAACATATGAGAAAGATTGGAATTATGGGAGGTACATTTGATCCAATCCATAATGCACATCTAGTTTTAGCAGAGTGCTCTTATGAGCAATTTGGTTTAGATATTGTATGGTTTATGCCTTCTAAGAACCCACCCCACAAGAATGAGAAGAAAATTGAAAGTAAGGAACACCGTTCAAACATGATAAAAGTTGGAATAGAAGATAATTCTCACTTTGAATTTTCGGACTTTGAACTTCGCAGACAGGGTCTGACATATACTGTAGATACATTAACAATGCTAAATGATATGTATAAAGATACAACTTTTTATTTCATAATGGGAGAAGATTCACTTTTTTCATTGGAAACCTGGAAGAACCCTGAGCAACTATTTAAACTAGCCAATATTATTATAGCAAGACGTGGCTTTCATGACGAGCAAATAATTATAGATAGGATAGCCTATCTAGAGTCCAAGTATCAAACTAAGTCAATTAAACTTTTAGAGTCACCAATATCTAATCTTTCTTCCAACTTTATTCGTAGTAATGTAAAGAAGAATAAGTCAATTAAGTATTATGTTCCTAAAAAAGTTGAAGAATATATTTACCAAAACAAATTATATATTTGTGATTCGGAGGAATAATGGATATAATATATTTACAAAATAAAGTTAGAGAGAAACTTACGACGCAGAGATATATTCATACATTAGGAGTTGCATCAACAAGTTTTTGCCTAGCCCTTCGCTACGGAGCCGATTACAACAAGGCTAATATTGCTGGACTCTTACATGACTATGCCAAATGCATGTCAGACGATGTCTTGTTAAGTAAGTGTAGGGAGCATAACCTACCTATTCTAGAAGTAGAAGAGAATAATCCCTACTTACTTCATAGCAAGCTAGGGGCCTATTACGCTAAGTATGAGCTTAATATTGAAGATGAAGATATATTAAATGCAATTACCTATCATACGACAGGAAGGCCGAACATGTCCTTACTTGAAAAGATTGTATTTGTTGCAGATTATATTGAGCCAAATAGGAGCGAGAAACGTAATCATAATTTACAAAGAATAAGAAAACTTAGCTTTAGTGACATAGACCTTGCTGTAATTGATATATTAGAATCAACACTAGCATATTTAGGTGATGATAAGAGTAAAATTGACACTCGAACATTAGACACATATAATTATTATATAGACAATATTAAAAATAAAAATAGAATGGATGGTAATAGATGACAGATTCTTTAAAAATGGTTCAAATAGCATATAAGGCATTAGATGAAAAAAAGGCTGAAGATATAACTGTAATTGATATATCACACCTTACAAGTATTACAGACTATTTTATTATTACTAATGGTACAAGCCAACCTCATATGGCATCTTTAGTTGATGAGGTTTCTAAACAACTAGATAAGGCTGGTTATAGTTCAAAAACAGTTGAAGGTGGTCGCGCATCTACATGGACCTTATTAGACTATTATGACATTGTGATCCATGTATTTACTAGAGAAGATAGAGACTTTTATAATCTTGAAAGAATTTGGAGAGATGGAAGAATAGTTTCTAAGGACGAAATCTTTCAAGCTTAAAGATAATAAACTAAAGAAGAGAATTCAAAATGAAAAATTCTATCCTTAATTCTTTGAGTTGTTATTTAAAAGATAATAAATATGGTATATATAGAATAATAGGTGCTCTTTCAATAGTTCTTGTATTCATATTGCTTGATATTGAATGTGTAATATTAAAATACCTTAATGTCCCTTGTTTAGGATGTGGTATGACAAGAGCATGGAAAGCTGTTTTTAAGGGTGATTTAAGTCTAGCATATGAATTCCATAGGGCTTACTGGACAGTGCCTATTTTATTTATATATTTATATAAGGGTAAATTACTCTTTAAAAAACATTTGTGGGATGTTATTATCATACTAATGATAATAGTAGTATTTATAGAAAACTACTTATATACTTACCTATTAAACTAAAGGAGGTTACTTATGTATTGTAGAAATTGTGGTAAAGAAATGGATGACCTGGCTGCTGTTTGCATCAGTTGTGGGGTGTCAAAAGATGATGGAAACACCTTCTGTAGAAACTGTGGCAATACAATTAATCCTAATGCAGAATTTTGTACTAACTGTGGGTCTACTACCAATAGAAAGGTTGTCTATGAAGGCGAGCAAAAGTCTAAGATAGCTGCTGGAGTGTTAGGGATTCTTGTAGGGACACTAGGTATACATAACTTTTACTTAGGTTATACAAGTAAGGCAATAGCCCAATTATTGCTAGGAACAGTGGGTGTAATCTTATGTGGTATAGGACCTGTTGCGTCAGCTATTTGGGGCTTAGTAGAGGGTATTATGATACTAACTGGTAGCATTGATACAGATGGAAATGGAGTTCCTTTAAAAGATTAAGAGAAAGCAGGAAACAATTTGAAATTAGTCAAATTATTTCCTGCTTTTTTATTTGTGTAATTAATTTAGTTAAAATACTATGCATAGCATGTAAAACTAATATACTTAAGTTCTATAGATTGTCTATACTAAAACATACGGAATAGGCCTATTACTTTGCCTAGGATAGCAACATTATCTACAATTATAGGGTCCATAAAATCATTCTCTGGCTGCAAACGGTAGTAGCCATCTTCCTTATAGAAGGTCTTGACAGTAACTTCGTCTTCAATAAGTGCCACTACAATGTCACCATCCATAGCGGTACTTTGTCTTTGAACAAGTATATTGTCACCATCATGAATACCTGCATTAATCATACTTTCTCCAATAACCTTAAGCATAAAGGTTTCTTTATTAGGCATAAATTCAGATAATACAGGGAAGTATCCATCTATATTCTCAACTGCAAGTATTGGTTGGCCTGCCGTAATAGTGCCTACAATTGGAACATTAACAATTTCTCTTCTTGCAAGGTTAAATTCATCATCTATAATCTCTATAGCTCGTGGCTTTGAAGGGTCACGTCTTATGTATCCATTCCTTTCTAAACTTTCAAGATGTGAGTGTACTGATGAGGTTGATTTTAGGTTAACAGCATTACACATCTCTCGAACAGAAGGGGGATATCCTTTCTCTAATAAATGATCTTTTATGAATTCTAATATTTCAGTTTGTTTTTTGCTAATATTGCCTTTACCCATAATATCCTCCCATTTATTTTTCTTTATTATATCATAGCTTATTAAAAAATGCAAAACTAATGTTCGTTTTTTGGCAAAAATATGTTCGATTCGTATTGACAAACGGATGTTCGTTTTGTATAATGTCATTAAATAGAAACACATGTTCGTATTGGTGTGAAATTATATAACAATGAGATTTTACTATAAAGGGCGAAAAGCCCACTCCTTAAGGTGTGGGATGGATAGCCCATACATAATATACTAAACAAACAAGAATTTTTATATGTGTATATATTTCTTGGCAACATACACAAAGTATGGTATACTATAAATATGGAG
>JAAYRG010000102.1 GCA_012518885.1 Clostridiales bacterium
TGAAGAGTTTATCTATGATGTAATTGATAAGATAAAGATTGCTTCTAAGGCTAAGTTAGTACATAACAAGGAGAGGCCCAGCCCTAATACAAATAAGGTTATCAGCTCTCATGGTTCATATAATATAATAGCAATAGGCGCTTCTACAGGGGGTACTGAGGCAATCCACAAAATACTAAAGGACATTCCACCCACAATGCCTGGAATTGTAATCGTCCAACACATACCTCCTGTTTTTTCTAACATGTTTGCCCAAAGACTTAATATGTCAACACAGCTTAGTGTTAAGGAAGCAGAAACTGGAGACTATATAGAACCAGGAAGAGTACTTATAGCACCTGGGGATAAACATATGAAAATCAGGAGGGTGGCAGACAGATACAAGGTGGAGTGTTTTGAAGCTAACAAGGTAAATGGTCATCGACCATCTGTAGATGTTTTGTTTGAATCAGTTGCCAAGGAAGCTGGAAAGAAGGCTATTGGACTTATTCTTACTGGAATGGGCTATGACGGAGCTAAGGGCCTACTAGCTATGAAGAAAAACGGAGCCATAACCCTAGGTCAAGACGAGAAATCATCTGTTGTCTATGGTATGCCAAAGGTTGCTTATAATATAGGGGCAGTAAGTAAGCAGGTAGCACTAGATAAGGTGGCACAGACATTACAAGAATGTGTGACTATTAAAAACATAAATAGACGATAGAGATAGTTATAAATCGAATACATGTAAATGAGTATAACAAGGTACTACAAACCATAATTAAGATGTTAGTGCCTTGTTATTTTTTTATACTAATTTATTATATTTGTTATTACCTGGCATAAAAAATTATTGTAAAACCATTTAATAAAATATATAATATTGAATGAAAGAATAAGATAGCAGTCTTCATAAGTAAGAGGTACATATATGAATATAACAGCATCAATATATACAGATATCTATGCAATCATTATACTTTTAATAACAATGTTTCTTACTATAAAAAATCCTGTTGGAGACAAGTCCAGTAATAACAGATACATTTCTATGTTAGCCCTAACTATGATTTTATTAGTCTTAGAAATTTTCACAGTTTTAATGAGCCTTTCTAGTAGTAGAACTTTAGTGATACCCCATCGTATAGCCAATGTTTTAGGCTTTGCTCTTAGTCCAGTGGTTCCCTTTATTCTATCTTGTTTGCCAAGTAGTAAAAAGATAAGATTTAAAACCATGTTTCTCCACCTTCCCTTATTAATTAATATTATAATGTGTGTGTTAAGTTATAAAACAGGATGGATATTTTTTGTTGACAATAACAATAAGTATTCAAGGGGAGATTTATTTTTAATTCCTATGATAATAAGTGCTTTTTATTTTGTTTTTCTCATGTTAGATATTAGAAAAAGCATTATTAATTATAAAAATGAAAATAACAAGCTTATAATCTTAATATGTTTTCTACCGATCATAGGGGCAGTTCTTCAAATTGCTTTTAAGGATATTCTATTAATATGGGGAAACATGGCAATATCTCTAGTCGTTTATTATATATTATTAAGAGAAATTCAATTTAGGTATGACCCTCAAACTGGGGTTAAGAACCGTCTTGCCTTTGAAAAAGAAATGAAGAAATATTCAAAAAATGAGAAGGATATGGCAATTGTGGTTTTAGACATTAATTGTTTAAAAATAATTAATGATAAGTATGGGCATAAAGAAGGGGATAATGTTATCATTAATGCAGCCCATATTATTAAAAAAAGTTTTATAGATATAGGTGAGACTTTTAGGATTGGTGGAGATGAATTTTGTGTAATATGTGAAGATGCAACTAAGGGGGGAATTGAAGCAGCATTAACTAAATTTGAAGTCTTACTAGCCATAGTAAATAAAGACCGTAAAATCAAAATTCAAGTGGCATATGGCTATGATTTCTTTAGGAAAGGTGAGGATGAGAGTATATTTTCTGTATTTTCTAAAGCTGATTCTGCTATGTATGACCACAAGGCAAGGTGTAAAAGGTCTAGAATGTAGGTAACTATTGACTAACAGAGTTAGGAGGTAGAGGTGCTTAAGGTATTTTTGGTAGAAGATGAGATTGTAGTAAGAAAAGGAATTAAGAATAATGTTAATTGGGATGAAAATGGTTTTATATTCAGTGGTGAGGCTAGTGATGGGGAACTAGCTTATCCCATGATAAAAAATATTAAGCCAGATATAGTAATAACAGATATACGTATGCCTTTTATGAATGGTTTAGAACTTAGTAGGTTAATTAAGGAAGAAATGCCCTGGGTAAAGATTATAATATTAAGTGGCTATGAGGAATTTGATTATGCCAAGGAGGCCATAGAAGTAGGGGTTACAAAGTACCTTTTAAAGCCTATAAGTGTTGCCGAATTACTAGATTGCTTAAGGGAAGTTAGACAATCTATCCTTAAGGAGAAAGAAGAGAGGCTTAACCAGGATATTTATAAGAGGGAAATGAAGGAATATGAAGAAGATAAAAAGAGAAGGCTGTTTCATAATATAATTAATAACAACGAACCACTAGTAAGGCTACTTGAAAAAGGTAAGAAGTTAAATATTGAACTTAGCTCAGTGGTTTATTTAATAATGTTATTTAGGTTTAATGAAATAAATGATACTAGTAAAGTACATACAGAGTCATTAAGTGTTTTAGATAAGTTAAACAGACTAATTAAAGGTAATGACAATATTATCCACTTTGATTTGTTATTTGGTAAACATGCCTTGTTGTTTAAGGCTACTAGCCTAGAGGACCTAATTAATGAAAAGGATAGGTTCTTAGAAAGTTTTATAGAAGTTCTAGAAAGCCACAAGGATATTAATTATTTTGGTGGCATAGGTAATCCTGTTTACCGCTTAGGAGACCTAGGTAAGACCTTTGCACAAGCTAGTAGGGCTTTTGCATATAGGTATATACTAGATTCAAACAAAATATTAAACTTTGAAGAAATAGTAAATTTAAGTGGAGATAAGCTTGTAAGTGATGATATAGACCTTATTAATCTTCAGCAACTTGACCGTAGCAAGGTGGAAACTTTTTTGAAAAGTGGTAGCAAAGAAGATATTACATATTTTGTTGAAGAATACTTTAGTTCCCTAAATAACAATGAGACTAGTTCCTTGATATTTAGGCAGTATATTATCCTTGATATGTATCGTATTGTGTGCTCCTTTGTTGAGGAATTAGGATGTGAAACAGATTCTATTGAAACTCCTTCCTTTGATAGTCTAAGCTTTACGAGTAATATTAGTGGGACAGATTATATCCTAAGTTACATAATACGAATATTTGAACAAGGGATAGGAATTAGGGATGAGATTGCTACTAGAGAATATAACGACATAATTGACAAGGCAAAGAACTTTATTAATACAAACTATTCCCAGCCTGACCTTTCCCTTAATGATGTCTCAGCAGAAGTCTATTTAAGTCCTGCCCATTTTAGTTCGGTCTTTAGTCAAAAAACAGGTAAAACCTTCATTCAGTACTTAACAGAATTAAGACTAAAGAAGGCTAAAGAACTATTAGTATGTACTAATATGAGAATTTCAGAGATCGGGTATAGTGTTGGATATAAGGATTCCCATTACTTTTCCTATTTGTTCAAAAAAACTCAAAACTGTACTCCTAGCCATTATCGAAGCAATAGTAAAATAGGAGGATAGTAAAGTGACCATTATGGGAAAAAGAATATCTAACCTTAAGTTAAATGAAAAAATTCGCTTATATTATTTTGCAATTGTTATAGTATTTGTCTTACTCTTTACGACAATTTTCTCAACTTTTATAAAGTATAATAGGGAGTACAATAGTATTATCCATAGTACTACTGTAGCTAGTGGTTTCTCCATTGATTTTAAGGCAGAATTTGACTACAAAATGTATAGAATTATTATTGGTAGCAAGCCCTTCTATGAAGAAGATCCCTTTGAAGATATTAAGGCTGCAAAGGAGATAGCCATAAAACTTGAAAGTTCAGCAAGAACTAAAAGTAATAAGTCTCGTGCAGAAGCAATTTCTAAATTCCTAGATAACTTAAGGAAACATGTAGAAAAGATAGAAGATAACATTAAGGAAACGGGTCACTATGATGAGAATATCACCATCTTAGAAAATGATATAAGGGTAATTACATCATTAATCCAAGATACAGTATTAGAATACATTTATTACGAAACTTTAGAGACTGAAAGTGTAAGGCAAGAGATGGAAATGCAAATGGTTAGGACTATAGAGTTTAGTATTATCGTTCTTTGTATCGTAGTTATAGGTGCCCTCTTCTTTTCTGTAGTTATTTCTAATAGTATATCAAAGCCAATTAAGCAACTAAGTGAAATTACAAATCAAGTCGCAAAGGGAGACTTACAGGTCCGGTCTGATATTGAAAACGGTGTTGAGGTTAAGGCCTTAAGTGATTCTCTTAATATAATGATTGAAAAAACTAGTAACCTAATTGATAGGGTTAAGATAGAACAGACTAATTTAAGAAAAACAGAACTTATATTATTGCAAGAACAGATTAATCCACACTTTCTATATAATACTCTTGATACAATAACATGGCTTGCTGAGTCAAAAAAATATCAAGAAGTAGTTGATATGGTGGGTTCCCTATCAAAGTATTTTAGGACATCCCTTAGTAAGGGGAGTACTCTAATAACACTAAAAGAAGAAGAACAGCATGTAAGAAGTTACCTAGAAATCCAAAAAGTCAGATATGAAGATATACTCACTTATGAGATTATTATTGATGAAGACTTAAGTGATTGCCTTGTTCCTAAGATTACCCTACAACCAATAGTAGAAAATGCCCTATATCATGGAATTAAGAATAGAAGAAGGGTTGGTAAAATCTCCATAAGGGGAAGAAGGGATAAAGACAATGTAGTTATTGAGGTTAGTGATAACGGACTAGGAATGACTAAAGAGAGGGTAGAGGAAGTTGTGGCTGAACTTGAGAAATACGATAAGGAACAAAAGAATTTTTATGGTCTTTTTAATGTTAATGAAAGGCTAAGGCTACACTTTGGAGATGCCTATGGTATACATATATCTAGTAGTTACTTAAAGGGGACAAGTGTCACTGTTCGTATTCCATATACAGCTACATGAAATATAGAATATAAAGTGCTATGAACCTGCGAGGAACTTATTGTCCTTGGCAGGTTCATTTTTACTATATGGGCATAAGGTTTGGAGTGTGTTAATGCATAAAAAACAAGAAAGCAAAAATAAATCAACTTATTTCAAAAAATAACTAAACAAGAGATTTATAATAAAAGAAAATGAAACTTAAGCTAAAGATTTTGAATTGTTTTATGTTGGTAATGAAGTAAAATTAAGATGTAAGTTACCGAGAAACTATTGTAGTGTCTAGCAACTAATGCTGTTTTTAAAAGGGAGGTTTATGGTGAAGGGAAAGAAAAAAATTATAAGTTTGTTACTTATGTCTATTCTTACTTTAGTCCTATGGGGATGTACTAGCGAGCCAGCGAGTAAACCTGGTGGTGATGGTAAGGGTAAAGATAATGATCTAATTGTAGTAGGATATGCTCAAGTTGGGGCAGAGTCTGATTGGAGAACTGCAAATACAGTATCATTTCAAGAGACATTTGTTGAAGAAAATGGCTATAAGCTAATATTTGACGATGCGCAGCAAAAACAAGAGAATCAAATTAAGGCAATTCGTAACTTTATTCAGCAAGACGTAGACTATATAGTTCTTGCACCTGTAGTTGAAACTGGTTGGGAGACAGTTCTTGAAGAGGCTAAAGAGGCTGGTATACCAGTTATTCTCTCTGACCGTATGATTGATGTATCTGATGATAGCCTATATACTGCTTGGGTTGGAGGTAACTTTGTTAAAGAAGGACACGACTGTGTAGATTGGCTTGCGGGTTATCTAGAAGAGCTTGGTAGAGCTGACGAAGAAATTAATATAGTTACCCTTCAAGGAACAATTGGTTCTTCTGCACAAGTTGGTAGAACCAAGGGTGTAGAAGAGAAGTTACCTGAACATCCAAATTGGAACATGCTTGATAAGCAAACAGGTGAGTTTACCCAATCTAAAGGCCAAGAAGTTATGGAATCTTTCTTAAAGTCCTATGATGATATTGATGTAGTAATTGCAGAAAATGACAACATGGCATTTGGTGCAATTGATGCTATAAAGGCAGCAGGTAAGGACCCAGGGGAAGATATTATAATCATTGGTTTTGACGCAGTTAAGGCAGCGTTTGAAGCTATGATAGCAGGAGATATGAATTGTTCAGTTGAATGTAACCCACTACATGGACCTAGAGTTGCAGAAATTATTCAAAAACTTGAGAAGGGTGAAGAAGTAGAGAAGACTTGGTATGTTGATGAAGGAGTTTTCCCAGCATCAGAAGCAGCCAAACTAATAGATTCTCGTCCATATTAATCCGAATATTGTAGGTGTAATATTCAATGTTTAGTTGGATATTAGACTAAGAAAGGATGGGGCAGGCTAAGGTAAATGCTCCATCCTTTTTAAGTAAATAAGTTAAGTAAAAGGTATAGATAAGTAAGCTTATAAAGGGTTAAGTATAAAGGAAATTAATTGTGAAAGGATTGATTTTATTTGAATAATGAAGTGATACTTACCATGCGTGGGATTGATAAAAAGTTTCCTGGAGTAACAGCCCTTTCGAAAGTTGATTTTACACTTAGGTCTGGAGAAGTTCATGCATTAATGGGTGAAAATGGTGCAGGCAAGTCTACTTTAATTAAGGTTTTAACTGGGGTAGAAGCACTAGATGGTGGTGAAATTAGAATCAAAGGGGTTGACCATCCGGTAGTTAATAGTTCTCCCCAGGAAGCTCAAAAATATGGTATAAGCACAGTTTACCAAGAGATTAATCTCTGCCCTAATCTTTCAGTAGCAGAAAATATCTTTCTTGGTAGGGAACCTAAAAAATGGGGCAGGATAGACTGGAAAACAATTAATCAAAAAGCTACCGAAATACTTGATGTATTTCAAATTGAAATAGATGTAACAAAGCCCATAGAAAATTATTCAGTAGCAATCCAGCAAATGGTTGCAATAGCAAGGGCAGTAGATATCTCTTCTAAGGTTTTAATATTAGATGAACCAACATCAAGTCTTGATGAGCATGAGGTTGAAAAACTCTTTTCGGTTATGTCTAAGTTAAAGGATATGGGAATTGGAATTATATTCATAACTCATTTCTTAGAAGAAGTCTATAGAATAAGTGACCGAATTACTATACTGCGCAATGGTATTAGGGTCGGTGAATATGAAACAAATAGTTTACCAAGGGTTCAGTTAGTGGCAAAGATGATGGGGAAGGAATATGACGAACTTACCACAATTAAGAACGTTGGTTCATATGAGGCTAAGGACTACGAAGATAAGTTATTAGAGACTGAGCAACTAGGAAGAATGGGTAGTATAAAGCCTTTTGATTTTCTGTTACATAAGGGCGAAGTTGTTGGTCTAGCGGGGCTCTTAGGTTCTGGAAGATCAGAAATGTCTAGGGTTATCTACGGTGCTGATAGGGCTGATACAGGCCAGGCCTACTGGAAGGGTGAGAAAATAGCAGTTCATGCTCCAATGGATGCCATGAAGATAGGGATGGCCTACCTACCAGAAAACCGTATGGTGGAGGGGATTTTCCCTGAACTGTCTGTAAGGGAGAATATTATTATAGCTTTACAGGCTAAGACTGGTATTTGGAAGCTAATGAGTAGCAAGGAACAAGAGGCCTTTGCCGATAAGTATATAGAGTTACTTCAAATTAAGACACCAAATATTGACGCGCCAATAAAGAATTTAAGCGGAGGAAACCAACAAAAGGTAATATTCGCAAGATGGCTTCTTACTAACCCAGAACTTTTGATTTTAGATGAACCAACTAGGGGAATCGATGTTGGAACAAAGACAGAAATCCAAAAGTTAGTACTTGAACTAGCAGGTCAGGGTAAGTCTATAATATTTATTTCTTCTGAGATTGAAGAAATGCTAAGAGTATGTAGTAGGATGGTTGTCCTTAGGGATGGTAACAAGATATGTGAACTTAGTGGTGATGAACTAGGTCAGAAACAAATAATGGAAACTATTGCAGGGGGTGATATAAGCGGTGAAAATTAAAAGTATATTAAGAAATATTAGTCGGCACTCTATGTTTTTTCCTATAACCTGCCTAATAATAGTTTTAGTTATAAACCTAATAAAAACACCTACATTTTTCCATGTTTCAATTAATAATGGCGTTCTTTATGGATACATTATTGATATTCTCAATAGGGCTAGTGAACTTGTAATATTAGCAATTGGGATGACCTTAGTAGTGGCCTGTTCTGGTGGAACTGATATATCTGTTGGGGCTGTAAGTGCTGTTGCAGGGGCCATAACTATATATCTACTTGTTGGTCCAATGAGCAGTGGAGATTATAGAATGCCCTATGTTCTTGCTATTTTACTAGGACTTCTTGGGGCTGTCTTATGTGGAATGTTCAATGGGTTTTTAATTGCAAGGCTTAAGATTCAACCAATGGTTGCTACCTTAATCTTATATACCGCAGGAAGGGGAATTGCCCAGGTTATTACTCAAGGCTTCATTATCTATGTAAGAAAAGAAGAATTTAAGTACTTGGGTAATTTTATTCCTGGAATACCAGTTCCTACACCGATTATAATTGCAACTATTGTCTTAATACTAACCAACCTCTTATTAAAAAAGACAGCTCTGGGGCTTTATATACAGACAGTAGGTGTTAATAGGAGGGCGGCCAAACTTGTTGGACTTAATTCTAGCCTCTTTATATTCTTGGTATATGCCTTTAGTGGCTTATGTGCTGGAATATCTGGAATGATTATCACATCAAGGGTATATTCTATAGATGCTAATAATGCGGGTTTAAATATTGAACTTGATGCTATCCTAGCCGTTGCAATTGGTGGTAATAGGCTAGATGGAGGGAAGTTCTCACTTGCTGGTAGTATAGTTGGTGCAATAACAATTCAAGCCCTTACTACAACCCTTTATGCTATGAAGGTTACAGCCGACCAACTACCTGTTTATAAGGCCATAGTTGTTGTGTTTATTGTTGTGATTCAATCAAGTGAATTTAAGAGATATATTGGCAAACTCCTTAGTAGAATTACAAAACATGGCGACAGAAAGCAGGTGGAAGTATGATAAGAAGGTTTAGAGAAAAGATTGACCCCAATACTTTTTTACTCTTAATTACTATTACACTTTTTGTTCTAATGTACATTGCTGGAATATTGATATTTAGGGATAAGCACTTTGGAAGGGTTCAGGTATTTCTTAACTTGTTCATTAGTAACGGGGGATTAATAGTAGCCGCTGTCAGCATGACCATGGTTTTAATAAGTGGAGGAATTGACATATCAATTGGCTCTGTTGTTGCTATGACTTGTATGTTACTTGCATGGATGATGGAAAAGCAAAATATAGGAATAATTCCAGCTATCATTGTTGTTCTTATTATTGGAGTCATATTTGGGTTTTTCCAAGGGCTCCTAATAGCCTATTTAAAAATTCAACCATTTATAGTCACCCTGGCAGGCATGTTTTTTGCTAGGGGAATGACTGCAATAATTAGTACAGATATGATTTCTATAAAGAATGAGGCTTTTCTAAAGATTGCCAATGCAAAGCTATACTTTCCTTTTGGAGGATATGTAAACAGAAGTGGGGATATAGTTTATCCATATATTTATCCTAGTGTAGTGATAGGATTAGTTGTTTTATTATTAATGTTTTTTGTACTTAAGTATAGTAAGTTTGGTCGTTCTATATATGCAGTAGGGGGAAATGAACAATCTGCATTGTTACTAGGCCTTAATGTAAGGTTAACAAAACTTAAGGTTTATGTACTTAATGGTTTTTTTGCAGCTCTTGCTGGTTTTGTGTTCTGCCTTAATACAAGTGGAGGCTTTGTAGAACAAGCAAAGGGTTTTGAGATGGAAGCAATAGCCTCATCTGTAATAGGGGGGACCCTACTAACTGGTGGAGTAGGAAATGTCATAGGGAGTATATTTGGGGTTCTAATAAAGGGGACTATAGAAACCTTTATAACCTTCCAAGGAACCCTATCCTCTTGGTGGACAAAAATTGTTATTGCTGCCCTCCTATGTTTCTTTATTGTATTACAGAGTATACTTGGTTCAAGTAAGGATAAAAAAGGGAAGATATCCAAGGACCATTAACAAACTGGATGTAAATGGCTATATAGGCTAGTAGTTATGTCTATATAGCCATTTTTTTGTTATTTATGTCAAGAAATAGTTAAGTACTTGTTTTCAAAATTCAGAGAGTATATTATTATAGGTATAAGATTAATATATAACCTAAATAAAGTGGGAGGATTTAGTATACAAATGAAAAAATTGAAACTTAAAAACATGATATTTTGTATCTTGGCAATATTGCTTATTATGGGAGTAGGTAGCAAAGAGGCATATGCCACGCAGTCAAGGGACAACTCCCTTAAAGAATTATCGATTTCAGCTGGAACACTAACTCCAGAGTTTTATTATAGTACTACTAGGTATACAGCAGTTGTTCCTGGTGATATAGAGAGCATAGAGGTTACAGCCATCCCTAACCATCCAGCTGCAAGAGTTGTATCTATAACAGGTGCGGACAACCTATCAGTAGGTGAGAATATTATTTTGATTGAGGTTGAAGCCCAGGATGGGACCCCGGTGGTTTATCAAATTACTGTTACAAGAGAAGAGCCAGAAGAAACAAGTGAGCCTGAGAGGACTACTGAAGCTGCTAGTAGTGAGGCTACAAGAGAAACAGTTAAACTAACAGTTAATGAAACAACATCAAGCAAAAGTAAACAAGACAGTAGTAAAGAAAAAGAGGTAGATAGTGAGGATAATCAAGCTAGCAAGGATGAAATTAACAAATTAAAGAATGAGCTTACTAGCCTAAAAAGAAAGTATGATAAGGATGTTAGGGTTCTTTTTATTATCATAGTTATCCTAGCTCTTATAGGAACGGTTATATTAGTTCTTTTATTAGGTATGGCATCTAGAAATCGTGGATTAATTGATGAATTAAAGAGTTTACAATTAAGAGCTGGTATAGACCAAGGTTTAGATACTAAGAAGGGTGCAGGTAAAGAAAAAGCTAATGATAGTGAGGGCGACTATTATTTTGAGGAGATAGATGACTAAAGACTTCTTGCTATCTACAAACAATCTATGTAGAGTTTGATTTAAGTAGATAAACAAGATATGTAAAATTTAACATCAAATAAACTTTACATGAACTTTACAAAACATTGGTGAAAACTTTACATATATTTAATATTTTATTCTATGGTGCATTTAAATATGTGCTACTAGACATAATTATAATAACAAGGAGAAAGATTATGGATATCTTTGCTGTTTTATCAATGATCGCAGGACTAGCCCTTTTCTTATATGGAATGAATGAGATGGGTAATGGTCTAGAAAAAATATCTGGTGGTAAGTTAAAGTCAATATTAGAAAGGTTAACTTCTAGTAAATTTAAAGGGGTATTACTTGGGGCAGGTGTTACTTGTATAATTCAGTCATCATCTGCAACTACAGTTATGGTTGTAGGATTAGTAAACTCCGGTATTATGAAACTGTCACAAGCAATTGGCATTATAATGGGTGCTAATATAGGTACAACAATAACTTCCTGGTTACTTAGTCTTACAGGTATACAAAGTGACAATGTTTTTATTAAATTACTAAAGCCAACTTCATTTACACCAATTCTAGCATTAATAGGTATCATTTTTATAATGTTTTCAAAAAATGAAAAGAAAAAGGATATTGGAACCATTTTCTTAGGCTTTACAGTTTTAATGTTTGGAATGAATATAATGAGTGATGCTGTAGCACCACTTGCAGATGTACCAGAATTTAGAAATATTATGCTTGCATTCTCTAACCCAATTCTTGGTATGATCGCTGGAGCTGTTCTAACGGCTATTATTCAAAGTTCATCTGCATCAGTAGGTATGCTGCAAGCCTTGTCTTTAACAGGCCTAGTAAGTTACGGTGCGGCTATTCCAATTATAATGGGACAGAATATAGGAACATGTATAACTGCAATCCTATCTAGTATAGGTGCTAACAAGAATGCAAAAAGAGCAGCAGCGGTACATTTGTATTTTAACTTGGTTGGTACTTTTATTTTCATGATTGTATTTTATGGTATTAATTTGGTTGTTAACTTTGACTTCCTAGGTGATTCTATTAATGCCGCAGGAATTGCTGTAATTCACACATCCTTTAATCTTGCAGCTACATTTATTTTGTTACCATTTTCTGGACTGCTTGAAAAGATGGCAATTATAACAATAAAAGATGATAAAGATGAAGAGGTTGATGAGTTTCAAATCCTTGATGAACGTTTCCTTGAAACTCCAGCCTATGCAATTAATATCGCATTTGATGTAACTAATAAGATGGCTGCCTTAGCAAGAGAAGGATTTACAAAGGCTATTGGACTATTAGAAAACTATGATAGTGATATAGCTAAAGAAGTTAAAGAAATAGAAAATAGAGTAGACCGCTATGAAGATGAAATTGGTAGATATTTATTACAAATAAGTGGAAAAGACTTAACTGTAAAAGATAGTAGGTTGCACACAATTATTCTTCACTGGATAGGTGAGTATGAGAGAATATCTGACCTTTCTGTTAATGTAATGCAAGCAGCTAAGGAAATGAATGATAAGGGCATTAGTTTTTCTGATAGTGCAGCTAATGAGCTAAAAGTTTTAGTTAGGGCAGTAGATGATATAGTAAAAAGTAGCCTTGATGTAGCTTTAAGTTTAGATGCTTCAAAGGCTAGAAAGATTGAACCTTTAGAAGATGTGATTGATTCAATTAATAAAGAATTAAATAATAGGCACATCGCTAGACTTAAATACGGCCTATGTACATCAGAGCTTGGCTTTATTTTTGCGGATATAACTACTAGTCTAGAAAGAATATCAGACCATTGTTCTAATGTGGCCCTATATGTAATCCAGTTAGCTACTGATGATTTTGATATTCATGATTATATAGATGAACTTAAACATAAGAATAAAGATGAATTTTATAAAGAGTATAAGATGGTTAAGAGCCAATATAAGCTACCAGAACCTGAAGTTACAATCGATTAATAACTTATAATCTGTTTTTTGTTCGGATATATAATAAAAGCAAATAAAAATAAACCCTAAGAACTACCTCTAATTATTAGGAAAATACTAATAATTGGAGGTAGTTTTTATTAGTATCTTGTAGTAACATTAAATACAGTCTAGAATTATAAGGCTAATCTGTAACAGTAATTTAATAGTAATTTAACTTGAAGTTTAAAACTAATTTCCTACATATGATAGAATTAAAGAAGCCATATTTTTCTTTTTGACGGCAAATAAGGAAGAAAGGTAATAAGGTGTGAATTATGAGCAAAAGATTAGAAAAGAACTATACATACATACCTGATAATAATAAGACTAATATAAAGGCAACTACTCAGGATAAGGCAAGTAATAAAAAGAAAATAGTGATTATAGTAACCCTATCACTAGTTCTTATACTAGCCATCATATATTCTCTAATAGCCAATTATTATACAAGTCATTTTTATAGTAATACTATTGTTAATAATATTGATGCATCTAATAAGACAATTAAAGATGTTCAAGATGCGATTAATAATGAGCTAAGAAATTATGAATTAAAAATTGAAGGCCGAGACAATATTACAGATTCAATTATGGGCTATAATATTGAGATAAGGGCAGTCTTTGATGATAGTCTAGATAGAATACTAAAAGACCAAAAGGGTTATGACTGGCCAAAGTATTTATTTGATAAAAGAGAAATCGACATAGAAACAATGATTGATTATGACGAGGAACTCTTTGAACTGAACTTTAGTAACCTGCTTTTCTTTAAAGATGACCTTATAACCCCACCAGCGAATGCTTACCTAGATGAGTTTGATGGAACAAGTTTTAAGATAGTACCAGAGGTTTATGGTAATAAGGCTAAAGAAAATATTGTAAGAAGTGCAGTAGTAGATGCCATTCAAGTACTTGAACCAAGTCTAAGTCTTGAAGATATAGACTGTTATGAAAAGCCAACAATATTTAAAGATAATCCTGATTTAGTAGAACGTGCTAACAATCTTAATAAGCCGGCTAGTGCTAGGATTACCTATGAATTTGGTGATGACATAGAAGTTGTTGATGGTAATATGATTAGTGAGTGGTTAATTGTGGATGAAAACAATCAAGTTACCATAGATACTGAAGGTGTGAAAGAGTTTGTTGATTATATAGGCCGTACATATAATACATTTGGAAAAACCCGTACCCTAAAAACTACCTTCGGACCTACCATTGAAGTAAAGGGTGGGGACTATGGTTGGTGGTTAAACAGGGCGAAGGAAGTAGAAGAACTTACTGAACTTATTAAGGCAGGGGCCAAGCTAACTAAAGAACCTGTATACCTTCAAAAGGCTGCACATTACGGTGAAGATGATGTTGGGGATACTTATGTAGAAGTTAACATAACAGCCCAGTACCTATACTTTTATAAGGACGGAGAACTAATTCTTGAATCAGACTTTGTCTCTGGTAACCTTGCAAAGGGTTATGTAAATCCAACAGGTACCTTCCCTGTACAATACAAAGAAAGAAATGCAATCCTAAGGGGAGAAGGCTATGCAAGTCCAGTTGACTACTGGATGCCATTCTACCGTGACATAGGCTTCCATGATGCATCTTGGCGTAATACCTTTGGTGGAAATATATACAAGACTAATGGCTCTCGTGGATGTATTAATCTGCCCCATGAAGCGGCAAGAATAATGTATGAGAATATTGAAAGAGGAGTTGCAGTTTTCGTTTATGAGCTCCCAGGTACAGAAAGAACTAATTAAAATAAATGCTCCATTCCCACTATTTTAAGGGGAATGGAGCATTTGTATTATTATGATAATTATTTTATTAGTCTCTTATAATTGTTCCGGTCTTTCCTTTGATTCCGTCTTTTGCCTTCTCAAGCAAGGTAATTAGAGCACCACGACCCTCTCCTGATGAAGCAAAGTTTATGGCAGCTTGTACCTTTGGTAGCATAGAACCTTTTGCAAAATGACCTTGTTCTATATATTCTATTGCCTCGGATGTGGTTAGTTTATCTAGCCACTTTACATTTGGAGTATTAAAGTTAATTGCTACTTTTTCAACAGCTGTTAAGATAATAAGTAAGTCTGCATCTATTTCTTTTGCTAATAAACTACTTGCAAAGTCCTTGTCTATAACAGCACCAACACCATTTAGGGAATTACCTTCTTTTACAACAGGAATTCCACCGCCACCGCAGGTGATTACAACTTCTCCTGCCTCTAGTAGGGTTTTAACGGTGTCTATTTCAATAATCTCTTTTGGCATAGGAGAAGCAACAACTCTTCTGTAGCCTCTACCAGAATCTTCAACTACCTTAAAACCTTTCTCTTCAAGTCTTGCAGCTTCTTCCTTAGTCATAAAACTACCAATAGGTTTGCTTGGATTTAAAAATGCAGGATCATCCTTATCAACCCTAACCTGTGTAATGATGGTAGATACTGACTTTTTAATACCACGATTTAATAACTCTTCCCTCATAGCATTTTGTAAGTCATTGCCGATATAAGCCTGACTCATTGCAACACAAACTGATAAGGGAGTTAAATTAGGATCACCATGAAGGGCCCTGTCATACTCAGCCATAGCCTGGTTAATCATTCCTACTTGAGGACCATTTCCGTGGGATATGACAACTTCATATCCTTCTTCTATTAAGTCAACGATCGCTTTTGAAGTCTCTTTAACAGCAGCCACTTGTTCTTGAGGGGTATTACCAAGGGCATTTCCCCCAAGTGCAATTACAACTCTTTTACTCATAAATGTTATCTCCTTTTGAATAGTAAATCTTCTTCAAAGTATTAAACCACAATAATAATACACCTTCAAGGCCTATCTGTAAATACTTTTATTATCTTGAATAAGGTTTACAAATTCTGATAAATAGACTATTATTAAAATAAGTTAATTCCCATTTGCTTGAATTAGGAGGAGAAATAATGTCTAAAGAATTTATAAATTCAAAAAACGCCCCTGCTGCAGTTGGGCCATATGTTCATGCTAGAAAGGCAGGAAACATGTACTTTATATCTGGCCAGCTAGGGATAGACCCAAGTACTAGAAAACTTGTAGAGGGTGTAAGAGCACAAACACACCAAAGTCTTAAGAATTTAGGAGAGGTTCTAAAAGAAGCAGGACTTGATTATACTGATGTAGTAAAGACTACTGTGTTTTTAGATAATATAGACGATTTTGCTATTGTTAATGAGATTTATGCCGAGTATTTTACAGGAGTTGCGCCGGCTCGTTCTTGTGTAGAAGTAGCTAAGATACCTGCTGGTGGCCTAGTAGAAGTAGAAGCTATAGCTGTTAGAGATAATTAGGATGTACAAGTATAATAATATATATCTAAAAGAGAATATTAGAGGTATAAAAGTGAAGAGAGAAATTTATGTAATAGGACATATTAATCCAGATACGGATACCATATGTTCAGCAATAGCATATGCTAATCTTAAAAATAAAATAGATGATAGAAAATATGTGGCTAAAAGGGCAGGTTCTCTTAACTCAGAGACAAAGTTTGTCTTAGACTATTTTGATATAAAGGAACCTGATTATCTAGATAATGTTTACACCCAAGTTAGGGATATGGAGATAAGAAGAATTGATGGTATAAGCAAGGATATTTCCTTAAAAGAGGCTTGGACAATCATGGAGAGGGAGAACATTGTTACTCTTCCTGTCCTAAGTAATGGAAAGACCCTAGAAGGGTTAATAACAGTAGATGATATTACTAGAATCAACATGGATATATTTGACAGCAGCCTCCTAGGAGCTTCTAATACGTCTATTAAGAATATTGTAGAGACCTTAGAAGGTGAACTTGTAACAGGGGACCTTAATGATTATCTAGAAGGTGGAAAGATACTTATTGCAGCAGCTAACCCTGAACTTATGGAGAATTACATTGATGAGGGAGATGTGGTTATAGTTGGTAACCGCTATGAATCTCAGCTTAGTGCAATTGAAATGAATGCTAAGTGTCTTATTATAAGTGATGGGGCAGATGTTACAAAAAGTATTAAGTCTATAGCCACCAAGGCAGGGTGTACAATTATTAAAACCCCTTATGATACCTTTACAGTTGCTAGGGTTATCAACCAAAGTATGCCAGTTGGCCGTTTCATGAGACAGAACAATCTAGTAATCTTCAATTTAGAAGACGAATTAAATGAGGTTAGGGCAACAATGGCAAAGGTTCGTTTTAGATATTTCCCAGTCCTTGATGATGAGGGCAACTATGTGGGTATGGTATCTAACCGTAACTTAATTGGGGCTGTGCAAAAGCAAGTAATTCTAGTAGACCATAATGAAAAGACTCAAGCAGTTGAAGGTATTGAGGAGGCAGATATCCTTGAGATTATTGACCATCATAGGATAGGTAATTTGGAAACCCTAAATCCTATCTTCTTTAGGAACCAACCTCTTGGTTGTACTTCAACAATTATTTACTTAATGTATAAAGAATATGGAGTTGAAATTGAAAAGGATATAGCTGGAATCCTATGTTCAGCAATTCTGTCTGATACACTAATCTTTAAGTCTCCAACATGTACAAGGGTTGATATTGATGCAGCCAATGAACTATCTAAGATTGCTAAGATTGATATCTTTAAGTACGCTAAGAAAATGTTCTCAGCAGGAAGTGATTTAAAGAAGCAAAGTCCAGATAAGATTTTACACCAAGACTTTAAGACCTTTAACTTAGGAAAGGTAAGGGTTGGTGTTGGTCAAGTTAATGCTATGGATAGGGACGGCTTATCATCAATCAAAAAGAAACTTAATTCATATGTCGAAGAATATATAGTTAAGGCCAATTATGATATAATTTATTTCTTGTTAACGGATATATTAGAGAGTTCTTCAGAGCTTCTAGCGTGGGGTGAGGGAGCAGAAGAAATAGCAAGAAAGGCCTTTGAAATAGGTGAAGGTAAAGACTTATATTTACCAGGAATAGTTTCTAGAAAGAAACAATTTATCCCAGGTATAATGAGAGTTTTGCAACAAGAAATATAAGCTAGCAAGAACTATAATTTAATATAAAGGAGTGGTAGATTATGGAACTTCAAGGTAAAGTAGTTGTAGCCCAGGGCGGGGGTCCAACCGCTGTAATTAACCAGTCTCTGGTAGGTGCAGTATTAGAATCGAGAAAGTTTCCACAAATCACTAGGGTTTACGGTGCAGTTAATGGAGTAAATGGGATTATCAATGAGAATTTCATTGATCTTACCCAAGAAACAACCAACAATCTAGAACAAGTTGCAAATACTCCATCTTCCGCATTATTTTCTACAAGAGACAAGCCAGATGAAGCCTATTGTAGAGAAATCTTTAAGGTTTTTAAAGCTCACGACGTTCGATATTTTTTCTATATTGGTGGAAATGATTCTGCGGATACTGTAAGGATTGTTAATAAGTATGCTGAAAGCGAAGATTATCAGTTTAGGGCTATCCATATTCCAAAAACTATTGATAATGACTTATTAATGAATGACCATACACCTGGTTATCCATCAGCAGCAAAGTTTGTAGCCCAGGCTTTTATGGGGCTTAACCTAGACAATAAGGCCCTCCCAGGAGTACATATTGGGGTAGTTATGGGTAGGGATGCAGGCTTTTTAACAGCTGCAGCTGCTATGGCTAAGAAGTATCCTGATGACGGTCCTCATTTAGTTTATTTACCTGAAAGACCTTTTAAGGAAGAAGAGTTCTTAATGGATGTTAAATCAGTATATGACAAGTATGGTCGCTGCCTAATTGCAGTATCAGAAGGTATTAGGAATGAAGAAGGACAACCAATTATTACAGTACTTAAAGAGAGAGAAGTTGATGCTCATGGTAATGTTCAACTATCTGGTACTGGTGCCTTAGGAGATTCCCTTGCCCAGTTAATAAAGACAAAGCTAAATATAGATAGGGTAAGGTCTGATACTCTTGGATACTTACAAAGGTCCTTCCTTGGTTGTGTTTCTGAAGTGGACCAAAAGGAAGCAAGAGAAGTTGGGGAAAAGGCAGCCCAGTTTGCTATTTGGCATAATATAGACGGTTCAATAACAATTAATAGAACAGGCTATTATTCTGTTAATTATGAGATTACTGACTTTGAAAATGTTGCAAGACATACAAAGTCTATGCCAGATAATTTCATCAATGCCAGAGGTAACTATGTAACTGATGATTTCATTCATTATTTACAGCCACTTCTAGGAAGGGATTTGCTACAGGCTAGCGCCCTTAGAGCACCAATGGCAAGGAAGATCTTGCGTTAATTTACACAATAGAAAGTAGGGAATAAAATGTTAGGGATTTATTACTTAATTTTGTCAGGACTAGTAGGTTATATGACTTGCTCCTTAGCATTTCCCAAGTTGAAAAATTATACACAAACAACATATAAAGGAAGGAAAATAGGAATTCCCAGTGAATTCCTATTATTTCCTTCCTCTTTTGTTGTTGGAAGTATCATGACGACTTGGATAACTTATATAATTGGATACTTAGCAAGGGATAGTAAGAGTCCACTTAAGCTTGCTAATATGGTGGCTATTCCATTTTTTACTCTCCTTTGTCTAATATTCTACTCTTATAGGTATTATAAGGGCATGAAAGAAAATAAAAATATAAGTCTAGTTAGGAGTCAAACAAAAGACCAAGATTTTAATGGTTATAGGGTTACAAAAGGTGAGCTTGTCTACTTATTCTTAGCTGCATTTATATCAGTTTTCTTAATGTTTTACACCTTTTATATAATTGATAACAA
>JAAYRG010000103.1 GCA_012518885.1 Clostridiales bacterium
GAGTCTTTTCTTTATTGATAAAGTTGCAAATTACCGAAGCTGGGATGGAAATACTCCAGTTGATGGTAAATTTTTAACTTGGTTTGAGGAAGAATATCAAGAAATAGCAAAGAAGTACGCTAACTGCGAAGATATTATAGCAATAAAAGATCCAGTAAATATTGTACACCAGGGTTATTTTGCCGAAGATAAAAAGAAACGTTACAAGAATACAAGAGGTGATTCCTTAGATGATATAAGAGCATATGAATCGATAATGAGTGATAAAGAATATTTATTGAGCTTTGAGAACCCTATAAGATTTATATTCTCTCATTCTGCACTTCGTGAAGGTTGGGATAATCCTAATGTATTTCAGATATGTACATTAAATGAGAATTCGAAGAGTAACGATAAAAAGCGTCAGGAGATTGGGCGTGGTTTAAGACTATGTGTTAATCAAGATGGCGAACGTGTATATGGATTTGAAACTAATACTTTAACGGTTATGGCAAATCAAAGCTACGAAGACTTTGCAAAGCAGTTACAGACTGAAACAGAGAAAGATGAAGGGTTTAAGTTTGGTAGCATAGAGTATATATCATTTGCAGAAATACCCTTGATTAAAAATAAAAAAGAAAACATGACAGTTAAGGAATCAGATGCTTTGTACAAATATTGCCGAGAGAAAGGGTATATTGATTACCAGGGTAATACAACAGAAAAACTAAAAAAAGATTTACGAAATAGTAGCGTTGAGATTCCTGTTGAATTTAAAGAATATGAGTATGAGATACTTGAATACTTAGAAAAGGTATGCGGTAATCTTTACATAAAGGATAAAGAGAATATTGTAACTTATAGGCAAAACAAACGTGTTGTCTCTGATAATCCATATTTTATTGAGCTTTGGAACAGAATTAAGGACAGGACAAAGTATTCAGTTGAATATGAAACTGCAGCCCTAATAGATATATGTTCAAAAAAGCTATCTAATAATCTTAGAGTTAATGGAATAGAAATAGAATATACCAAGAGTAAAATAAGAAAAAACACAACGGGTATTGAAGGGCAAATGACCTATATTGATGCAGAATATATTACTAATAGGAATAGATTCTTACCTGATATTATATCATTCTTGCAAAATACTACTAATGTAACGCGGCGAACAATTATGGAAATATTAAAGAAAAGTAATACCCTTTATATGTTTTATATCAACCCACAGAGATATATGACGGATGTTGCAGAATTAATCAATGAAGTGCTAATAGATTTTGTACTACAAGGTATTAAGTATACAAAAATCGATGGCCAGGAATTCTATCTCCAGGAAGTATTTCCAGATGAAGAATTAACAGGTGATTTAGTTAATGAGCTGGTGAAAAGCGATAGAAGTGTATATGAATATAATCGCTATGATTCTCTGGTTGAAAAAGATTTTGCTAAAGCTCTTCAGGCAGATGAAAGTGTTGTTGTTTATACAAAGCTTCCAAGAAAGAAATTCACTGTTCCTACACCAATTGGAGAGTATATGGATTGGCAACCCTTTTTTGGACAAAATTACTCCGAACAAGAAATTACTTTAACTACAGTTCTTATCCAGCTGATTTCAAAGTGTTTAACCCTCTATATTCCACTGGCGTTAGATAACCTAAAGAACCATGAA
>JAAYRG010000104.1 GCA_012518885.1 Clostridiales bacterium
GAAATTCATTATGATGAGTTTTGTAATGAGTATCTATAACCTCTAATCCGTATTGAGTTCTGATGATTACCCAATCAACCTGTTGGGATAAAACATCATAGTTTATCTTTGAAGGTGGTTGATGGTGTGATATATCTATAATAGCTTTACTCATTATAAACCAGCGCAGGAGACTCCATCTTCTTTAAGATGGAGAGGAATGCGCCGATTCCTCCTTTCTAATATTAGTGTTTTTGCTCTTTCTACAAGTTTTCCCTTACCGGCTCTAATAATTCCACCGTAAGATCTATCTTCCGACTCTTTAGCTTTAGTCTCAATACCTCTAACTAAAAATTCATAAGCATTAATAAGCGACTGTATATCTTTTGGAAACTCGTTATTCATAGTTTTTAAAACAAGCTCGCGTTAACCTGTATATTTTTGAGTCTCTCTTCTGCTTTTCTACAGTATTCGTCAGAAATATCTATCCCTATATAATTCCGTGATAATCTTTTTGCCACCACAGTGGTTGTTCCAACTCCGTTAAAAGGGTCAAGTATTAAATCACCCTTAAAACTAAACAGTTTTAAGACTCGCTCTACCAAAGGTTCTGGGAACATAGCTGGGTGTCCAAATTTCTTCATATTGTATTCTGGTGGAATATCCCATTTTGCATAGACCCATTTCTTAAATTCGTCTGCTGTTATATCTGCCTGTCTTTTGTCTCCAGGATGTTTTAGATCACCTTTACAAAAAATTTCAAGAAATTCCCACGTATATTTTAAGTAAGGGCTACTTGGGCTTTTCCAGCTGCCCCAAGCAGTATATTTGCAGTTGTAATTATGTTTATCCCACAAAATTTCTCCCTTCCAAATCAGTTTATTTTCAATGAAAAAGTTAGAAAGTATGTGATGTATAGGTATATAATCCGAAAATAGCGGTTGAACATTAACAATAATTCTACCACCATACTTTAATACCCTTATACACTCCTTAAATATTGCAAATAACTTATCAAAGTATTCATTCCAATTTATCCCATCTTTATGATTTTCGTATTCGAGTCCAAAATTGTATGGCGGAGAAGTAAAAATTAAATCTATGCAATTTTCAGGAAATCGTTTTAAGATTTCCTCACTATCGCCGGTAATTATTTTATTAATAAACTGTTCTGGAATTTCATTGTTTTGTTTAGAGAAAGTATTATTTTTTGCGTAATAGTAAGCACCTCTTGTTTCTTCCTTTTCTTTTCTATTCTTTACTTTTCTTTCTTCTATCTCCAATCACCGCCAATATTCCAAATATTGCTATTAAGATAGCTAAAATTTCGTAAGTCAAACTCACACTCTTTTTCCATCAGGCATTCTCCATACTCCCCCAATATAGCTAAAGCCTGCTTTTTTAACTGCTTCTTTATCTTTTAGAGAAGCCATAGGAATGATATCTCTATAGTTAACTAAAAAGTATTGATTATCTTTTTTATAGATAGCCATAGCGTGAGCTTCTGATAAAGGAAATCTGGTAAACCTCCAAGCAA
>JAAYRG010000105.1 GCA_012518885.1 Clostridiales bacterium
GGTCAGTATTTTACTAATGTTAACGAACAAGTAACGGCAAAGGAAGTTGTCAACTTAAGGTCTGTCCCAAGTTCAGAGAGTAATGACACCATTAAAGGCCAGCTTAAAAATGGTGAAGTTGCAACAAGAACAGGTATAGGAGATAAGGGGTGGTCTCGCCTAGAAATAGATGGAACTAGCTATTATGTAATCACTTCCTTTATAACAACAGATTTAAACTATAAGGTAAAAGAAACCAGTGCTAATAGTGATGATAATAAAAATGTGGAAAATGCTAAGCCATCATTAGATAGTCCTGAGGCTGGAATGAACTTTGAATCAGTAAATGAAAAGGTAACAGCAAAGGAGTTAACTAACCTAAGATTAATACCAAGTCAAGCTAGTGATGATTATATTGCAGACCAACTTACGAATGGTGATATAGCGATTCGTACAGGTATAGATAGGGCCAAGGGTTGGTCAAGGGTTACTTATAAAGATAAGACCTTATACGCGGTAACTAGTTATTTACAAGTGGTTGAATAAGATTATAAATGTATTCATTAACTATAAATATCCATAGAAAGGATGAGATGATGTATGAGAGGTCCAGAAGAACAAAGTTTTAAAGGTAGTGAAGATGCCAACATTTATTATTATCGTTGGAACACATCAGATAACCTTAAGGCGAGGGGAGTAGTATTAATTCTTCATGGAATGGCAGAACATGCACTTCGCTATGATGATTTCGCCAATTTTCTAAATGAGCATGGTTTTATTGTTTATGCCGATGACCATAGGGGTCACGGAAAAACTGGCAAAACCGCTGGTAAGTTAGGCTACTTTGGCGATGGTGGTTGGGACCTATTAGTAGAAGATACTAAGACTCTAGTAGGTATTATAAAGTCAAGCCACAAGGACTTACCTGTAATTCTATTTGGACATAGTATGGGGTCAATTCTCGCTAAAACCTGTATACATGAGTATGGGGATGAATTTGATGGGGTTATCTTGTCAGGTTCAACTAATGGGGTAGGGATAGTTACAAGAAAGCTTGGATTATTTTTAAGCCAAATAGTATCATTATTAACTGGACGGGAGAAGGTATCTAAGCTTATGGAAAGTGTTAGTTTTGGGAGTTATAACAAGGGGCTTGGAAACCTATCACCATTTGAATGGTTGAGTAGGGACAGGAAGGTCATACAAGACTATATGGATGATGAGTTATGTGGTTTTACATGTACAGCTGGATTCTATAGGGATATGTTAGATGGTATTAATAGGAATGCCAAGGCTAAGAATATAAGTAAAACACCGAAAAACCTGCCCATGTTTATTATATCTGGCACAATGGACCCAGTTGGTAATTTTACAAAAGATATTAGAGAAATATATAACTTATATAAGAACATAGCTAATTTAGAAAATATAAAATGTAAACTTTATGATGGTGCTAGGCATGAACTACTTAATGAACTTAATAAGGATGAAGTATATAATGATATACTAAAATGGCTAAACCAAGTCCTAGCGTAATTGTGTTATTAAAAGGGATAGGAGTTTCTAATTATTATAGAAGCCCCTATCCCTTTTCTGGTTTTATATGAATAAAATAAATATGATAAGGGTTTATCATAAAATTTAGTATAGTAAAAAATTAGCACTTAAGACTTGACAGTGCTAATTTGTGGTGTTATAATACAGATAGAACAGATAAAACACATAATACAACTAACACAAGTAAAAGAATTAATACACAAAGTGGTTCAATAGTAGTTCATAAGATAATTTAGAAGGAGGAATGTTTATGTTATTACCAAGATTTTTTTCCAACAATTTATTTGATGACTTTTTTAATGATGATTTATTTACAAGACCAGTAGCTTCTAAGACCATGAACGCAGATATTAAGGAATATGATGACAAATATGAGCTTAAGTTAGAGTTACCAGGCTATGAGAAGGACAACATTAGGGTTAACCTAAAAGATGGATATCTCATAGTTGAAGCTAACCATACTGAATCTAAAGAAGAAGATTCAGGCAAGTATATTCGTAGAGAACGCTACGAAGGAAAAGTTAAGAGAAGTTTCTATGTAGGTAAGAATATAGCAGATGAAGATGTTTACGCAAGATTTGTCAATGGTGTGTTAGAGATTAATATACCTAAAGTGAATGTAGAAAGTGAAGCTAAATCAATTGATATTAACTAGTAATTAACCTTATGTTTTAGCCATTTTAAATATATAGAATCTTGAAATAATCTCCAAAGAGAAAAGTCCGGTTTAAAATACCGGACTTTTTTTCTTTAAATCAAATTTGGATATTGGGATTGGGCCTCTCATAACAGTGCGGACTACTTCGAGTTTGCCGCTGTTATCAGCCCTAACCCTCCAATCTACTAACATGATTTTATTATTAACAATTTCTATTCCATTAAAGCCTCTTGTATGAATGCAACTTCCAGTATTAAAGTAAGGAAGCTCAGTAAGTTTTGCGTATTTTGCCCTATGAGTATGGCCGCATATAAGCATTATCTTGTGTTTTGCAATCCATTTTTTGTAATTTCTTTCAACCTTGTGTCTCTTAAAATGGTTCCTGGCAGGACTTGAAGGGTTTTGAAATCCAACAACATGCATAAATCTCCAAAAGTACCTTACTAACAGCATGTTTATAAACCAAAACTTATCATTCATTAAGTCGCCTTGATGGCCATGGACTACTAAAATCTCTTGACCACTTTGCTTTTCTTTTAAAAGTAGGGATTCACAAGGTTTAATACCCTTTAAAAGATCATGGATGTCCTGGGTATATTCATCATAATAATTATATAGATGTTTTTTTACATAGGCCTTATTTTTTAAATAAATATTATGATTTCCATATAGCATAATGAATCTTTTGTCATAATGGAACTTTTGCAAGGCTTCAAATATATCGCTATGGGCAAGGCGAATATGCCTAAACTCATTATATTCCCAAAGCTCGTCCCCATCACCGACCTCAACGTAGGTATACCCCTTATCATAATAATAATTAAGGGCAGCAAGAAAAACAGTCTGGTTTCTTGCAAATATATCTGAAGGGCTATCATCTCCTCTATGGATGTCGCTAAAAAAGATGAACTTGGACTTCTTATCAAATTGTTTAACTCTAGCGTGTTTGTAGGCTTGTGTTAACCTATAATCTGTAAACATATCTCACCACCAAAAGTAGTATTTATTAGTACTTATAACTTATGATGGCTTTTTCCGTAAAATATATACTAATTATTAAGATTATTTAGTTTTTCTCTAAAGGCATCAATACTTGCTGGTTTAGTTGCCCAAGAGGTAACAAGTCTTATAACACTATTATCTGTATCTAGCTTCATTTGAAGAGAGAAGAGGAAGTCTTTAGAAAGCTCTTCTATAACCTTGTTGGGTAAGATTGGGAATAACTGATTAGTACATGGGTCTACATAGAAAGAGTAGCCATTTTGTTTGATAATATCTGCAAGTTTTTCAGCCATTACATTGGCATGGTTTGCAAGTTCAAAGTAAAGGTCATCTTCAAATAAAACCTCAAACTGGAGACCTAGTACAAAACCCTTAGCCATTAAAGCTCCTCTTTGTTTTATTATATAGCGAAAATCTTGCTTTAAATTATCATTGCATATTACTAGGGCTTCTCCTAGTAGGGCACCATTCTTGGTTCCGCCAATATAAAAAGCATCTACTAGTCTTGCGATATCTGTTATATCTAGGTCATTAGAATTAGAGGTTAAGGCTGAACCAAGCCTAGCCCCATCTAGAAACAGTAATAGGTCTTTTTGCTTACAGAATCTAGAAAGGGCTGAGAGTTCAGCTTTATTATATATAGTGCCTAGTTCAGTTGAATTGGATATATAGACCATTCTAGGTTGGACCATGTGTTCATCTGTATGGTAGTCTAGTACTTCTTGTATCATCAGGGGCGTTAGTTTACCATCCCTTGTAGCTACAGCTACAACCTTGTGGCCTGTAGCTTCAATAGCACCAGTTTCATGGACATTAATATGGCCCGTATCAGCTGATATTACACATTGATGGGGGCGAAGAGATGCAGATATCATAAGGAGGTTGGTTTGGGTACCACCTGGTATAAAATGTATATCAACATCTTTTCTATCGATAAGTTCTTTTATATACTTGGCAGCATTCATACAATGAATATCTTTTGTATATCCAGTATTTTGCTCAAAATTTGCCTTTATCATTCTATCAAGTATTTTAGGGTGAGCTCCCTCGCTATAATCATTATTAAAGCTGTACATCATATGCCTCCGTCTTATAGTATGAATTTCTGAATATTATAGCACTAATTAGCTTTAGTTTCTAGACTTTTATGATGTCATATAGGGTATTAGCAACTATCCAGCTTTGAGGGAAAAAGTTCATGATTTGCCAGTAGCCAACTCCGGCTAAGCCAAACTCGTTAACTAATCTAAACTTGGCATCCATACTTCTTGCATCATCAAACCATACTACATGGGGAACTCCGTTCTCGGCTGTATAGTAGTAGTAAGGTGCTTGTGCTTGTTCATCAAACTCGATTGTAACATTAAAAGAAGCAGCTCTTTCTATAGCTTCAAGATTACTTAGGGCCTCTGCCTGGGTCTGGCCACGAATAAATGGTAGGGGCCAGTCATAAGCATAGTTAGGAATACCCATAAGTATTCTATCAGGTGCAATTGCTGTTACTCCGTATTCTAGGACCTGTCTAATTGAACTTATGGGACCTGTAGCCATGGGTGGCCCAAAGAGATATCCCCATTCATAAGTCATTAGAAGGACTAAGTCGGCGATTTGGCCAATTCTATCATAATCATGGGCTTCGTATAAAAGGCCTGGTTGTTCAGCTGATGTCTTGGGAGCTAAGGCTACAGTTACTAGGTAACCAGCGGGTTCCAAGCGGTTTTTCATGTTTTGTATAAAGCCAAAAAAGGCCTCGGCATCTTCGGGTAGTACAAATTCAAAATCAATATCAACA
>JAAYRG010000106.1 GCA_012518885.1 Clostridiales bacterium
ATAAATTCTTGAGTTGTCATTTTATTATACCTCCGTAATATTCTTCTTTAATTATGCTGCTTCTTCATTTTTTTCAGCGATTTGTTTAATAACACGTGCAAAGTTTGCAATTGGAGCTTGTAAGCTACCAAGTAATTTAGAGATAAGAACTTCTCTTGAAGGAATTTTAGCAACTGCCTTAATACCTTCAGCATCATAATAAGTTCCTTCTACTACACCTGCTTTAAATTCAAGAGCAGGAGCATCTTTCATTGCCTTATCAATAATACTAGCTGGAGCTGTTGCATCACTAATTCCAAATGCAACTGCTGTAGGACCCTCTAAGTGCTCTGATAATTCTTCGTATACAGTTCCTTCGAAAGCTCTCTTTAGTAATGTGTTCTTGTATACCTTGTATACAACACCTTGTTCTCTAAGATTCTTACGTAATTCTGTATCTTGAGCTACAGTTAATCCACGGTAGTCAACCACGATTACTGATTGAGCTTCTTCGACGTAAGATTTAATTTCTTCAACTATAGACTTTTTTACTTCAATATTTGCCAAGTTAGTGCACCTCCTTATAGAATGTTTACTTTACAAATACATCAGAGAGATAAAATAAGTATCGGTCAGAAAATAATTCTAGTCTTGCCTAACTTAGTTAGTTATATACAAAAAACCCCTGCATAAAGACAGCAGGGGATTAAGTCATACAAGTGATATCTTGTTTTTATCCCTCGGTAGGCGTTTTATTCTTATGCATCTTCTCAAATAAATAATCTCTAAGAGTATTATTTAAGGGTATGCACCTACTGTCTTCGGTATATTGCGTTAGCATTGTAACATATATTTATTTTATTGTCAATCATAAACTAAAGCAAAATTATCCGTTAATTATGATATTTTAGCAGGGTTAATTTTAACACCAGGTCCCATTGTTGATGCCATTACGACACTCTTTAAATATTGACCCTTAGCCGCTGCTGGTTTTGCTTTAATGATTGCATCCATAAGCGTTTGGAAGTTGTCCGCTAGTTGTTCATTAGCAAATGAAGCTTTTCCTATTGGTACATGTATAATATTGGATTTGTCTAATCTATATTCAACTTTACCAGCCTTAATTTCTTTAACAGCGTTTTCAACATCTTGAGTTACTGTTCCAGATTTTGGGTTTGGCATTAGGCCTTTTGGACCTAAAACACGTCCTAGACGTCCAACTACACCCATCATGTCTGGTGTTGCAACTACAACGTCAAAGTCAAACCAGTTTTCATTTTGGATTTTTGCTGCTAATTCATCTGCTCCTACGTAGTCAGCTCCTGCTGCTTGTGCTTGATCAGCCTTATCACCCTTTGCGAATACAAGTACTTTAACTTCTTTACCTGTACCGTGTGGTAACACAACAGCTCCACGTACTTGTTGATCAGCGTGACGACCATCAACATTAAGTCTAACATGTATTTCTACTGTTTCATCAAACTTAGCAGATGCATTATCTTTAACTAAGCTAATTGCTTCTTCAGCATCGTAAAGCTTTGTTCTATCAACTTTTTTAACAGCTTCTAAATATCTTTTTCCTTTTTTCAATTCAATAAACCTCCTTGTGGTATTAGCGGGATGTCCCTCCCACGTCTATATTATTTATTCTTCTACAGTGATTCCCATACTTCTAGCTGTACCTGCAATCATACTCATTGCAGCTTCTAGAGATGCAGCGTTTAGGTCTGGCTTCTTAAGTTCTGCTATCTTCTTTAGATCTTCTTTAGATACAGTAGCAACCTTTTTCTTGTTAGGTTCACCAGAACCAGAGTCGATCTTACATGCTTTCTTAAGTAATACTGCTGCTGGTGGTGTCTTAGTAATAAAAGAGAAACTTCTATCAGCATACACTGTAATAATTACTGGAATAATCATTCCATCTTGATCAGCTGTTCTTGCATTAAATTCTTTTGTAAACTGCACAATATTAACACCGTGCTGACCTAATGCAGGGCCAACTGGTGGTGCCGGTGTTGCCTTTCCGGCAGGAATTTGCAATTTAATATAACCTGTAACTTTTTTTGCCATAATAGCATACCTCCTGAATTAATGTGGTTTTATCGGGATTGCCCTCCCACTGTCCTAAACTTATATATAGTTAGGATCTTACAACTTTCTGACATCTGTGA
>JAAYRG010000107.1 GCA_012518885.1 Clostridiales bacterium
GATAGTGAAAGTCTTAGGGAATATAGATAGTGTTAATATGTTGTAGCTGTACTAGATACAGTGAGAGTATTAAAGAAATCTATATAGTACCTAAGAACCCCATCGGCTTTAGCCATGGGAGTTTCAGTAGTATAATATATTGGAGGTAATGTTATGTCTAAAAGAAATAGTAGCATTTATCTAAAGAATATTAAAAAGGGTTTTGCTTGCAAGATACTTGTATTATTATTATCACTAATATCTTTCTTACTTATTGGCTTATATATTAATTATGACAAGGTTTCCGCTAATGATTTTTCTAACTACAAGAAGCAGGTTCTTAGTATAGAAGTTAAAGAAGGCGATACACTATGGAATATCGCCAAAGAATACATGAATGAAGAATATAGTGATATTAACGATTATATAAAGGAAATTAAACTTAGTAATGGTCTAGCTAGCGATACAATTCATGAGGGTTCATATTTAATAATCCCATACTATGCTATGGCTGATACTAATTCTAGTCAATTTAGTTTTGATTAATCTTTATTTAGCTGAATTTTCCACATAATCCGATCTTAATAAAACTGCCATATGAAGGAGCTTTACTAGTCATAACTTGACTATTTCCTTCATATGGCAGAACTTTTTACCTTTATTGTTCTAGTATTAGTCAACCTATTCTTTAGGTTAAGTCTTATATATTATCTGACCTTAGAGTTCTTAGGGAATTAAATACTGCTATAACAGTAACACCAACATCAGCGAATATGGCTAGCCAAAGGGATGCAAGACCTAGGGCACTTAGTATTAATACTAATACTTTTATCCCTATTGCAAAGATGGTGTTTTGCTTAGCAATATTTAAGGTATTCTTAGATATCTTTATTGCTGTACTTATCTTAGATGGTTCATCAGTCATAATGACTATATCAGCAGCCTCAATAGCAGCGTCTGAACCTAGACCACCCATAGCTATACCTATATCAGACCTTGTTAGAACAGGTGCATCATTAATACCATCACCAACAAAAGCTACTTTTCCATATATATCAGGTTTTCCTATCATACCTTCAATAATACTAACCTTATCAGCTGGGAGAAGTTCTGTATATATTTCTTCTATCTTTAACCTATCTGATACCTCCTTGGCTACCTTATAATTATCTCCAGTTAACAAAGCTATATGCCTCATTTTCCCGTTTTTTAAATCATTAATGGCCTTGGCTGAATCTGATTTTAGCTCATCCGCTATAAGGATATAACCAGAATACTCATCATCTATAGCAACATGAATTATAGTACCTACAAGGTCAGGGGCCTTAAAGTCAATGCCCATTTTATCCATTAGTTTATCATTACCTGCATAGACCTTCCTATTATCAACTAAGGCAATAATGCCATGTCCTGGAATTTCCTCAATATCAGATATTCTATCTTTAATGATTTCTTTTCCATAATACTTTTTAATAGATTCAGCAATAGGATGATTCGAGTAATACTCAACATGGGCAGCAAGTTCAATTAATTCATCTTCACTTATATTATATGCCTTTACTTCTTGTACCTTAAAGACTCCTTTAGTTAAGGTACCTGTCTTATCAAAAACAGTAGTGGATATTTGTGCAAGTGTTTCCATATAGTTGCTTCCTTTAATAAGGATACCCTTTTTAGATGCACCTCCAATACCACCAAAGAAACTAAGAGGTACAGATACAACAAGGGCACAAGGACAGGATACAACTAGGAAGGCAATGGCACGATATACCCACTCTGACATACTTGCATTAGTTATTAGGAGCGGTGGTATAAAGGCTAATAGGAAAGCAAATATTACAACAATAGGAGTGTAGTAGCGTGCAAACTTAGTTATAAATTTTTCGGATTCTGATTTTTTACTACTTGCATTTTCTACTAAGTCTAGAATCTTACTAACAGTTGATTCGTCGTATTCAGTTAGGACTTCTGCAGTAAGTAGACCATTTATATTGATGCTTGCACTTAGGATGTTGTCTCCAGGCTTAATATCTAAAGGAATAGATTCGCCAGATAGGGCAGAAACATCAACTGTAGAATAACCTTCAATAATCCTTGAATCTAGAGGAACCTTTTCACCTGGTTTGATTATTATTATTTCCCCTACTTCGACTTCATCAGGGTCGACTTTAACTATAATACCATCTCTTTTAACATGGGCATAATCAGGTCTAATATCCATTAGGTCTGCAATGGACTTTCTAGATTTATCAACAGCATAGTCCTGAAAGAACTCACCAATTTGATAAAATAGCATTACTGCAACACCTTCAGGATATTCGCCTATTATAAAGGCTCCAATTGTAGCCAAACTCATTAAGAAGTTCTCATCGAAAACATTACCGTTTTTTATATGTTTTATGGATTTAAAAATAATATCATAACCTACTATGATATAACTTATAAGAAAGAGAATAAAGCTTATTTCTAGACTACTGGACCTTAGAAGTAAACCAAGGCCCCCTAATATTGCTGATATTATAATTCTAATTAATCGCTTTTCCATAATATTCACCTAGGCCTTAGTTAGTTTTGTATCTGGTTCTAACTTTTTAATTATTTTCTCTGCCTCTTGTATAATAGTTGGCATCTTTTCCTTGTCAGCCTCAATTATCATTCTTGTAGTCATAAAGTTAATAGATACACTCTCAACACCATCAAGTTTGTTTATTCTATCCTCCATTTTAGCTGCACAATTTGCACAGCCTAAATTTTCTAATCTAAATTTCTTTTTCATAAACCTAATCCTCCCTAATTACATAAATATTCTATTATAAGCAAGAGCTATCTTGTCTTGTTCTTAAAATCATGTGTTTTCTCTTATATAGTCTAGCTTTTATTATCTTGAAGGTGTCTAATATGCTCTAATCCAATTTCAAATATATCTTGAACATGTTTATCATTTAGAGAGTAGAAGACTACCTTACCTTCACGTCTAGACTTAACTAAGTTAGCGTTTCTTAAAGTACGCAGTTGATGGGATATGGCAGACTTAGTCATGTTTAATAGGACTGCTAAGTCACAAACACACATCTCATTAAGGTCTAGAGCGTTGATAATACTTATACGGGTTGGATCACCAAAGATTTTAAAAAAGTTAGCAAGCTTATTAAGCTCATTATGGGGACTCATATTTTCTTTTACCTTATTAACTACATCTTCATGAATTACTTCACAATAACATGTTATTTCCTTATTAGTCAATAGAATCTCCTCCTTATTTTATAAAGACCTATTATATGCCTAATTAATTTTATTACCAACTACAGTTGAGCAACTACTCAATTGTTATGACTTAATTATAGTTGAGCAGACACTCAACTGTCAATAGCTATTTGTGTTTTAACAAAGATTTAATATTCTATTTAATTTACTCTTGTTTTTAGGCATTAAAAAAGGTCTAAGGAGCTATCCCTAGACCATACTTTACAAATATTATGTATTAATCTGTTCTTAATTTAACCTTACTAGCAGCGCTCCTTCGTCTTGCATCTTCAATAGCTGCATAGTGTCTCTTAGTAGTATTAACATCACTATGTCCTAAGACGTCAGCTACTAAGTATATATCGCCTGTTGCGCGGTATAAGCTTGTTCCATATGTACTTCTAAGTTTATGGGGTGTAATATTCTTAAGACTTGTTATGAGGGTAGAGTACTTTTTAACTAGATTCTCAACAGCCCTAACACTTATTCGCCTTCTTTGTAGTGATAAAAATAGGGCATCTTCATGACCTTCTTGTGTAACAACAGCCTCTCGTTCAATTAGATAATCCTCTAAGGCATCCCTTACTTCATCACTAAAGTATATAATTGCTTCGTTACCACCTTTTCTTACTATTTTTATTCCATCATTATTGAAGTCAACATCATCAATATCTAGACCAACACATTCTGATACACGAATACCTGTACCTAGTAGAAGAGTGATAATAGCAAGATCCCTAGTTCTAGTTTTATTATGATAAGCCTTTTGCTTCTCGGTTAGGTTTTCCCCTGAATCTACTTCGTCAAGAAGTCTTGCTACTTCATCAGGGTCTAAACGAATTATTTCTTTAGTATTTACCTTTGGGATATCTACTAATACTGCGGGATTATTATTTATCATTTCTCTTTTGTAAAAATAATTATAAAAGCTTCGAATAGTAGTAAGTTTTCTTTTCTTTCCAGTTGCGGAGTTAATATATTCTTTTTCTTCTGACTTATAATAAGTTAGATACTCTAGAAATTCTTCAATATCTAAAGCTGTAAGCTGATCTAATATATCAATTTTTAAATTTCTCATAGAAGTAGTCTTATAAGCAGGATTTGTATTACAAATAAACTCAAAAAAGACTTTTAAGTCATAAGCATAGGCTATTCTTGTTTTTGATGAGGTTGTAGGCTCAACCCCTCTAAAGAAATCTCCACAAAAGCGTGGTAGCTCGCTAATTAGGTCTCTTAACCTTTTAGTGTTTTTTATATTTAATTGTTCATGATAATTAAAATCTGACATAACATCCTCCTAATCGTACATAATCAGGTAAGTCCTATATATAATTATAACATA
>JAAYRG010000108.1 GCA_012518885.1 Clostridiales bacterium
AATTATCTTTATAGTGTATTATTTGTAATGTGAAAAGTTACAAGAAGCACATAATGAAGAATAGGGAGATACACAATGGACATATTAATGGATTTACTACTTATGTTAGGCGGAGTTGCTGTATTTATGTTTGGTATGAAGCAGATGAGCTCCGGTCTAGAAAAGAGTGCAGGTTCAGGAATCAGGAATCTGTTTAAAAAAATCGACAAGAACAGATTTGTTAATTATGGTATTGGAATTGGAGCAACAGCACTAGTACAATCATCATCAGCCTCTTCAATTATGACAGTAGGTCTTGCTCATGCTAATATTGTAACTGTTAAACAGGGCTCAGGCTTTATTCTAGGTGCCAAAGTGGGTACAACTCTTACTGCATTTATATTTGCCCTTTCAGGTTTGAGCAAGGGTGGCTTTAGTATTAGTTCTGTCTTTGCAGCAATTGCCTTTGTTGGTGTTATGATAGTATTCTCAACTAGTAATGAGGCTCTTAATAAAATAGCTCCATTTTTTATTGGATTTGGAATGCTATTTATCGGTATGGAAGTTATGGAAATGGCAATTGGTGGTTCAGATTCAACACTAAGTATGGAACTTTCTAAAGTATTCAAGTATGAGATAATGCAAAACCCTATACTGCTTATAATCTTAGGAATCCTATTTACAGGAATCATACAGTCATCTACAGCTGCAACTGGTGTTTTTATAGCCTTCTTGGCTACAGGAGTTATAAGCAATATAGACCAATCCTTCTTCTTAGTGATGGGGGCCAATATAGGAACATGTACTGATGGTATTATGGCATCACTTACAACCAATGCTAATGGTAAGCGAATTGCATTATTCCACCTACTTTCTAGTGTGATTGGTGCGGTTATATTTGCAATAATCCTAATTATTTTTAGGGTTCCTATTACCAACATATTTGAAGGACTATTCCCTAACAAACCACAGTTTAGTCTTGCAACATTTAACCTGATATATAATACTTTATATACCTTACTTTTACTTGCGTTTATTGATCCCCTAGTTGACTTAGTGACAAGGTTAATTAAGGACAAGCAAGATAAGCTAGAAGAGGTATCATATATCGATGAGAAATTCTTAAAAACTCCTGCTGTTGCAGTTCAACAAGCCCTAAAAGAATTATACGATATGGGAACTCTAGCAAAGGAGAACCTTGATCGTGCCTTTTACTCCTTAGTTAATGAAGATATGAGTGAAAGTAAAAAGATAGCTGATGTTGAATACCGTATTGACTTCTTAACTAATAAGCTTACAAGCTTTTTTATAAAGATTTCAACTGTAACTAAGTTTGCTGGTGATGAGAAGCTAATTGGTGGTTTACATCATGTTACTAACGATATTGAAAGATTAGGTGATTATGCAGTTCTTATTGCAAAAGAAACTAATTACATGAAGGAAAATGATGTTAAGTTCCTAGACCAGACAAAAGAAGAGTTTCAAGAAATATATGATAAGATAGCTGAAATGTTCGACCTAGGATTTGATGCTTTTACAAATCGTAGAACTGAAAACTTTAAAAAGATTTCAAACCTTCATAAAGATATTAAAAAGTTAATATCTCATACCCGTAATGAACACGTGGTACGCCTAAGTTCTGGTATGTACCCAGTAGAGGTATCAAAAAGTATATATTCTGTTCTTTTCTCACTACAAAGAATTTCAGACCATATTGTTAATGTAGCATTTTCAATTAGGTCTACTACAGGAAGTAAGACAGAAGCACTTCAAGCTATCGAAAAAGAGATGGCAAAGAAGGAAGGGACAATTAAAAGGTCTTCTTCAGATACTAATGTCAATAATAAGTAATCCAAATCCCTCAACCTACAGGCTTGAGGGATTTTTTATTGACAAATCTGGAATTTACTTATCCAATTAGTTTAAAGAGATTTAAAAATTCTAACAATTGTGTTAACATTGTTTTAAGTATTTGAGATTTAGTTGAAAAATAAGGATATACTGCTAAAATATAAGGAGTGCTAAATAATCTTATAAGGAAATGGGATTAGAATTTTTAATTAGACAAAAAGTTAGGAGTATATAGATGAAGGATCAAAACATAGATAATTATAAATATAGCAAGTTAAGTAACTTTAAGTTTAAGAATAGGTTATTTTTAGTTTCTGCAATTAGTATAGCTGCACTATTTATGGGATGCAGTAAGGGTGATAAAGGCATAAGTAGTGTTAATGCAGACAACTCTAGAGTAGAAGTGGTTGCAAGTATTGATAGCAAAGAAGCTAGTGATGAAGACTCATCAAGTGAGGTTTTGTTTGAAGTTAAAGAAGACGCAGAAGCTGGAACTAGTATAGAAGAAGACAGTGCTGATATAGAGAAAGAGAATAAAGTTACTAGCGAGGAAGTAAGTAAAGATAGTAAAGAACTAGACATACAAAAAGAGGTTTTAGAAGTTGAAAAGCAATCAGATAAACTAATGAAGAAGTTAAGGAATGAAGACTTAAATCAACTTCAAATGAATTACATAGCACACGATATCTATTTACTATGGGACGATGAAATCAATAAGGTTTGGGGATACCTAAAAGATAGTTTAGATAAAGAAGCAATGGATGAATTAACAAGCTTACAAAGGGAATGGATTGCTAAAAAGGAGAAAGAAGTATTAGATGCCGGTTCAGAATATGAAGGTGGCAGTATTCGCCCTATGATAGAACATCTAAAGGGTGCAGAGATAACTAGAGAAAGAGTATATGAACTTATTGAGTTATTAGACTAATTATATATGACAGAATGTAAGGGAGGATACTATGGACAAAGTAGTAAAGATTGAGGTAGCAAAAGGGGTAGAAGGAAAGTTACAAAGTATAGGACAGGCCCTTGATGCTGCAAAGGCTTATGAGGGAAGAAGGGTAGTAATACAGATTGAGAAGGGAATATACAAGGAGAAACTTGAGATAACCCAACCCTTTATTACTTTCCAAGGGACTAAGGCAGAGGATGTAATTATTATATATGATGACCACGCCTATGACCTAATGCCAGAAGGAGATAGAAGGGGAACATTTCGTTCCTATTCTGTAATGATAGATGCAAATGATTTTGTGGCAAGAGATGTTACATTTGAAAATTCTGCAGGTCCTGGGGCTATAGTAGGACAAGCCCTAGCCCTTTATATTGATGGGGACAGGGCAATGTTTGAAGGTTGCAGGATGCTTGGCCATCAAGATACAATATTTACAGCACCCCTTCCTCAAACAGAAGTTGAAAAGGGTGGCTTTAAGGGACCTAAAGAATTTGCTCCAAGATATCATAGGAAGATGTACTTTAAGGACTGCTATATTAGTGGTGATGTAGACTTCATATTTGGTGGGGCTACTGCTTACTTTGAAGGTTGTGAAATCTTCTCAAGGACTAGGAATTCGGATATAAATGGATATATAACAGCGCCGTCTACTCCAGAAGATGAAAAGTATGGATATGTATTTAGTAGATGTAGGTTTACAAGCGATTGTGAGCCGGGGACAGTCTACCTAGGACGTCCATGGAGAGACCATGCTAAGGTTGTTATCCTAGAATCCGAACTAGGTGACCATATTAAGGTAGAAGGATGGCATGATTGGAATAAGGAACATGCTCATACAACTACATTCTTTGGAGAATACAATAATTTTGGACCTGGAGCTACTAGGGATGGACGTGTTCCATGGGCAAAGCAGTTAACTAAGGAAGAGGCCCTAGACTATAGCAAAGATAAGGTACTTGGAGACTGGGCTTGTATGTAACAAGCTTTTTAGGACTTATTGTTTACATTAAGGAATAGTATTATTGATAAAGCTATAATAATTTTATTACCCCTGATTTGCAAACAAAGCATATCAGGGGATTTTTTTATGTAAAATAATAAGCAATATATACAAAAAAAGAGAATAATGAGGACAAAAATGATAAAATTTCACTATCGTTAATTTCACTAGAAATGATACTATATTTAGATTAATAGTGTTTAAAGTTTTGGACAATATTTTAAATATGCCTGTTAAAATTACATAATTATTACATTTACAATTCGTGCATTCATCTGAAAAGTCTAAATCGCCTTGAAATTAAAAAATTAAAATGGTACCATTCCATATATTGGGAGAATAGGCTTTTGTTTAAAACAAGGGCCAAAAAAGGAGGAATGAGAGAAAAAATGAGTAAAAGAAGAATATTGTCAATGTTTTTGATAGTATCCTTGCTTTGCGGAATGTTGCCAATTCATATGTTAGTTGGCGTGGCAAAGGTGAAAGCTAAAGAAGTTGATGTGGCTGAGAACATCTTCTATGAAGGAGGAGAATGGACAGTTTCATCAAAAGACAGTGCTTATGAGACCCGTACAGTAGAGTGGGACTTAACAACAGCAGGTCTTGCTAGTAGTAAAACACTTGCTGTAGGGGACTTAGTAAAAGGAATCATAATTAATGATGGCAAAGTCGCATTAAAGAAAGAAACAGAGGGCTTGTCATTATATGCTGGTGGTAGCATTCTTATACCACTAGATAGTGAAACTACTAGTGTAGATGTTACCTTTATGTTAACAGGCAAGAACGATGAGCGTTACTTTACAGTAGGAGGAAGTACACAACAACGTGTATTTCATGGAAAGTCTCATGAAGAGTACGATCCAAGTATAGATGGCCTTCTAGAAAAGATAGACTCTATGTATGAGTATAGTGGTAGCTATGATAGCTCCTATTTCACAGATGGTTATCTAGAGATAACTGGCTTTGTTGGAGAAAACAAGTTTGGTAAGATTATCTTAACTGAAAGTAGACCTATCTCCCAAGGTGAAGATTCAGGTGAAGATAATGAAGTACCAAAGGTTGATCCAAACCATCATACCTATGATGTATGGGACTTTGGTGCAGAACAACTTACTAGCACTGAACACATTACATACAATAATAAGTTAAATGAAGATTTTATTAACAGCTGGTTTGAAGGTGATCCTGCTGGTACAACAGGTGTTACTATTCCTGGAGACTTAATTTATACTAATGAGGAGGGGGAAGTAGAATTCAGGTTTAATACTGGAGGATTCAACTCAACCCACCGCTATCGTACCAAGAATGAGAACCTAACGCGTTATGACGTAAAAAGCTTAACTAATATTGATAACTCTAGTATTGTTTATAACGGTTATCTATATTCAAACAAAAGTGCTACTGCTGACGTTAATGTTCAACTATTAGTTAAGGCAGGTGACATTGTTACCTTTGTTGTATCTAGTAACGGAGGTGGTTCTGAATTAGTTTGGAAGTCACCAAATGGAGTAGAAGAAGTTAAGGAATATAGCGGGAAAAGTTCCCAGGCTAAAGAGATGACCTTTTACGCAGCAGAAGATGGCATGTATACCCTATATTCTAAGAATGAGAAGCTAGTAGTGGCTCGTATTCTTAGGGAAAGACCTAGGGTGGTTACAGTAAAGGGTAATGTAGAAATTCCTAGTGGGGCAGACCTATCTAAGGCAAGCCTAGTATTTACTAACGATAAAACTGGGGCAGAAACAGTGGCTAGTATTAAAGATGGTTCTTACTCTGTAAGATTATCTGAACAATACAACTATTCCATAAGCCTAGAAGGTGCTAATGGTTATATAGTTGGAGATGCTGATAAGTTAACTCTAGGAAACGGAGTAGGGGATACAAAGTTTGATATAGACATTGTAGGAATAGACCTAATAGAGGTAAGGGGTAGTCTTGTAGACCTTACTGAGGATGCAGCTAAGAACTTGGTGCTAAGATTTGAAGCTGATGGAATATATGTTCCAGAGGTTACAATAAATCCAGAGGATTGTAGTTACACTGCTAAGCTAGAGAAGGGGGTAACTTATATTATTACAGAATCAGGTGTAAATGACTATAATTTAGAGACAACAACTATAAAGATGGATGCATCTGGTACTGCTGATATTAAGTTTACTAAAAAGCCAGTGTATCCAGTTAGTATTAATCTTGTAGGCCCTTCACAAGAAGAGAGTGCTAAGGCAAAGATTACATTTACCAATATTAATGAAGAAGGTTATGTCTATACTTATACTGGTACTGAAGGTATAGCCCTAAGAGATGGTCAGTATAAGGTAGAGGTTGAACTAGATGGATATAGTCAGCAACCAACAGCTGATGTAAAGGTAGCAGGGGCAGAAGTTGCTAATAAGACAATTAAAATGAAATCAACTAAAGAAGAACCTGCTATTGCCTACAAGTCAGAGATTACTGTAGGAGAAGGACAGGAATATAAAACAATAAATGAAGCATTAGAAGCAGTTCGCAAGATGGACCGTAGTGAAGAAGACCGAGTTACTATATTTATAGAACCTGGTAACTACGAAGAAATGCTTGTAATAGATGTGGACAATGTTACATTAAAGAATGCAGCCGATGTACCAAGTCTTGATCTTAAGGACAAGGGTGTGAACATAGAAGAAGGAGCAGTTCGTATTACCTTCTATTATGGACATGGTTATACATACTATAGTATGGATTCAAATTGCAAGTATAATGAAGAACTTCTTGCAGTAAATAGGGAAAATGGCTATGCATCTTTCGTTAATCCAGGTGCTGGTGTTAATAACGGCAGTTACTGGAATGCTACTGTTACAGTTTTAGCAAATGGTTTTGAGGCAGAAGGAATTATTTTTGAAAACTCCTTTAATCAATATGTTTCTGCTAAGGCAACAGAGGATATAATTGTAGCCCAAGACTCTGCTAAGGAAGGTAGCGTAAAGAGGGCTGATATGGAATATGGTGATGTAACCGTTCAGGACAAGGCATATGTAGAACGTGCAGCAGCCCTGGCTATTGGTAATAACTATTCTGATATTTACTTTAAAAACTGTAAGTTTGTAGGCCGCCAGGACACCTTATATGGTGGAAGAGATACTTATGTAGAGTTTAATAAATGCTCTATTTACGGTGGTACAGACTATATATTTGGTGGTATGATAGCCATCTTTAATGAGTGTAACCTAGTATTTAATACTAGCGATGATAAGAATGATGTTGGATATATTACAGCAGCACAACAGAATGCTGGTCGTGGTTACTTAATGTATAAATGTAATATCACTTCTACAACTCCTGGGCTAGATACAGCTTCAAAGTATCCATCAAAGCCAGGTTACTTAGGTAGACCTTGGGCAGCTAATACAAGTGAAGTAGTATTCTACAAAACTACCATTGTTGCTGCACATGACCACTGGGTAGATGCTGATAGCAGTATTTCAAAGACTAGCGGCAAGTCTTTAATTATATCAGAAGGATGGGACAGGACTCTAGGCGGAGAATCAAGTGGTATGCAAGAGTATGGAACTGAAGAACGAGCTAGCGACTACACTCCTAATAGAGTAGGTTGGGCAACAGTTTTAACAGAACCAGTACTTAATGATGGTACTCCAATTACTATAGAGGCCTTCCGTAAGGTTGAAAGTGAGATTAAAGATTACTATGATATAAACTTAACTGCAGGTCTAGAAGTGGGTACCCCATATGATGGCGGAATTTCAGTATTAGAAAATATGCCATATAAGACTATAGATGGAGATGTAGTAGGTGGAGTTACCTATACAGGATACGTAGTTGGTTCTAGTAATCCTTTAGCGGAAGATGGAAAGGGTGCTAATGGAAGAATTCCTGTAACAGGTGGTGTAATTAAGTTAGAAGCAATCAAGGATGGAAAACTAAAGGTTGCTATTAAACTTGGTTCAGATAAGACCTTATACTTTGTAGATGAAGCTACTGGTGAGTATACATCACATTTCAATAGCACTTCTTCTAGTGAGTATATAGATATGATATATGAAGTAGAGGAAGGAAAAACTTATTACTTATACGGTGGTGGAACTAAGCCATCAATTTACTCAATTGTTGTAGATTATAGACAACCAGAAGATTGGGATAAGATTGATAAGCCAGTACTACTAACTCCTGTTGTAGATGGTAAAGAAGGAACAATAACTGTACCATTTACTGCTAAGATAGGTAACCTTTATGCTGATGCCTTAGAGGTCAGGATGCTATTAGATGGTGAAGTTGTTGATACCATTACTTATAGTGCTGAATCTGAAAGTGCAAGTGTAGAATTCAAACCACAAGCAAGTGGTAGTTACTCCTTCCAAGCAATACTAAAACGCGGAAGTGAAGCTGGTAAGTATAGTAACAAGATAGAGGGAGTTAAATTTACCCTTCCTTTAGCCAAACCTGAGATTATTAATGTAGAAAATCAAGGTGAAGGCAATATTAGATTTAGTTGGAAGGCTGTTCCTGAAGCTGAAAGTTATAAGGTATACATAGACGAAGAATTTAAAGAAGAAGTTAAGGTACCATTTGCTCGTTTTGCTGGACTGACTCCTGGTAAGTCTTATGAGTTTGCCGTAGAGGCAGTACGTGGTGAGGATATTTCAACTAGGGCAAGTATCAAACAGACTGTAACTGAGGAAGCTATGAAAACATGGTCATATGCAGCCTTTGGTTCTGGTGTAGATACTAAGAATAATGGATATTCTGGTAGCATAGAAACTGGTGATTTAACCCTATGGAGTATGTCAGGTAAGGGTAAGATTGTACCTGCTTCCACTGATGGACTTGCATTCTACTATACAACTATAGACCCAGAAACAGAAAACTTTACCTTATCTGCAGATATAACTGTAGATACTTGGACCCTATCTAATGGTCAGGAAGGTTTTGGATTGATGGCAGCAGACGCAGTAGGAACCGACGGAGATTCTTCTACTTTCTGGAATAACTCCTACATGGCAAGTGTGACCAAGGTAGAATACTTATGGGATTATAGTAAGAACGCTATTACAGATACTGGTGATAATAAATACACCATGAAGTTAGGTATCGGTTCACAAGAAAAGAAAGGTGTAACACCTGAAAATATTGCTGATGGAACAACAGTTAACTACTTTAGTAGTAAAATGACCCCATTAGATACCGATGCTGCAAGTAGTGGTTTACCTAAAGGAACCTATAATAGTGTAGGTAATTATACTAACGAAGGAGTAGACTTAGGTGATGTTAACCTACAGACTACCTTCCGTTTGACAATTCAAAGAAACAATACAGGATATTTCATTAGTTACACAGATGAAGATGGTAATGTAACAACTAATAAATACTATCACGGAGACGATGGGGATGAGTTAACCAAGCTTGACCCTCACAATATTTACTTAGGTTTCTTTGCATCAAGAAATGTAAGAATTAAGATTGATAATGTTGAACTTACTACAATTCACCCAGATAAGGATGCTCCTGCACAGGAGAGACCAATTACTTATGTAACACCTAAATACGAGATTGAGTCAGCAGAAATTGCAAATAGCTCAAGTTATGAAATTGTGTACTATGGTAATGCAGACGGTCTTTTAACTATTAAAGGTCCAAAGGGGATAGTAGTAGACAAGAAAAGGGTAGAAGCAAATAAGAAATTCCGTGTAGATACAATATTAGATAGTGAGAAGAACGAATTTACTATTACCTTTACTCCAAACCAAGATTACATACCTTCAAAGTATGAGCGACTAAGCTCTTATGAGACTAAGGTATTTAAACATGAGGTTACCTTCCGCAAGCATATGGGAGATGTAATCTATGTTAGCCCTAAGGGTACTAATGAGGGCAGTGGTACAAAGGATAGTCCAATGGACATCTATACTGCAGTAAAATTTGCAGTTCCTGGTCAAAAGATTTTACTAACTGAGGGACCTTATAACTTAACAAAACGTTTAGTTATTGAAAGAGGCATTAATGGTAGTCCAGCTGAATTTATATATCTAATGGCAGACCCTAATGCAACAAGTAGACCAGTACTTGATTTTAACCAAGAGTGTGAAGGTATAATACTTGCAGGTGACTACTGGTATCTACAAGGATTTGATGTTACAGGTTCAAAAGATGGACAAAAAGGCTTACAGGTATCAGGTAACCACAACGTTCTAGACCTTATTAGGGCCTACAAGAATGGTAATAGTGGTATTCAGATTAGCCGTTACAAAGTAACAGATACGCCAGAAGAGTGGCCATCTCACAACTTAGTTCTAAACTGTACTTCTTTCCTAAATGCAGATGCAGGTTATGAGGATGCAGATGGATTTGCAGCTAAGTTGACAATAGGCGAAGGTAACGTATTTGATGGCTGTATTGCAGCCTATAATGCTGATGACGGTTGGGACCTATTTGCTAAGGTTGAGACTGGTCCTATTGGAGTAGTAGAGATTCGCAATAGTGTGGCATATAAGAATGGATATATATTAGATGATGAAGGTAATGAAATAAATGCAGGAAATGGTAATGGATTTAAGATGGGTGGTTCTAGTATTACAGGCCCTCATATCTTAAAGAATAGCGTTGCTTTTGCTAACAAGGCAAAGGGAATTGATTCCAATAGTGGTCCTGATATTAGGGTGTATAACTCAACTTCATTTGATAATGAATCCTATAATGTTGCCCTATATACTAATGATGCTAGAAATACAGATTTTATAGCAGAAGGAATCCTTTCATTTAAACAGTCTAATACTGTAGCAGACCAATTAAAGCTACTAGGAAGCCAAGATAAATCTAAGGTGGAAAATGAAACAAACTACTTCTTTAATGGTACAGTTTCAGAAAACACAAAAGGCATTAAGGTAGACCCAAGCTGGTTTATAAGCTTAGATACACAAAAGGCTATAGACGGTGGAATAACTAGAAATGCAGATGGAACTATCAACTTAAACGGCTACTTAGAGTTAAGTGATAAAGCACCACTTAATACTGGTGCAAGAATGGGTGGAACTGCATCTAGGGTAATTGAAGTAAAAGAACAAAAAACTGCGGATACTATTAAAGACCTTACAAAGGGGCTTGAAGAAGTTATAAAGTCTGGTGACAATATCAAGATAGAACAAGAAGTAGAATATGTACTAGGTAGACTAGATACAATAATAGGGTTAGATAAAATTACCCTTTCATCTACAGAAGTTCTTAACCAACTTAAGGATTTAGAAAAAGTTCTTGAAGAGAACGTTGGTATGGAAGTTAAAATTGAGGATAACCAAAGTAAGATAAAATGTGCAACAATCGATAATGCCCTACTTAGTATTCCAGCAAAAGGCAAGGCTGTGCTTAAAGTATCAGACGTAGCTAAGACAAAAGAACTGGAAGAAGTGGTAAGAAAAGTGGTAGGCGACAAGAATATGAACACCATGTTCTTTGACCTATCCCTATATTCAAACAATGAAAAGGTTTCCTTAAATGTACCTGTAAAGGTTACCCTAAAGGTTCCTTCAGATATTGATTTATCAAAATCACCTGTCCTAATTCATATAATGGATGATGGTACATCTGAGACTCTACCGTATACAGTTAAGGGGGATGAAATTAGCTTTGTTACTTCAAGCTTTAGTATATTTATCCTTAGCAGTGAAGTAGACCAAGCTACAGACCAAGAGGATTCTAAAGATACTAATAAGCCAGAAGAAGATAATAAACAAGAAGAAGATAATAAACAAGAAGAAGACAAGAAACAAGAAGAAGACAAGAAACAAGAAGAAGACAAGAAACAAGAAGAAGACAAGAAACAAGAAGACAAGAAGACAGAAACTGATAAGAAGTCTACTGATACAACCACTGGTAAGTCATCTAACAAGAAAGACAAATCCAAGGGAACTTCTGGTACAACTAATGATAGTCCAGCTACCCCTGAAGAAGATAGCACAGGTCAGGATATAGAAGATTCAGATGAAGTAAGTGAAACTGATGAGTCAACTGAGACTGATGATGAGTCAAGTAAGACAGATGATGAGTCAGGCAAGACAGATGAAGACGAATCAGACGATACTGAAGATAGTGCAGATAAAGACAGCCAAGATAAGGCAGAGGAAGTAACTTCTGACAAGGCTGTAAAGGGTAGTTCAGTTAATACCTGGGTAAAACTATTAGGAGTATTGGTAGTAGCAGGTATTAGTATAGTGACTGGAGTAAATATTTACAAAAAGTCCAAAAAGAAAACTGACTAATTATTTAATATCAAACTAAATAGTTAACATAAAAGGGCGGTATCTTAAAGAAAGGTACCGCTCTTTTTAAGTGGGCAATAAACTTAAAAGACTAGAGTATATTTGCAAGTATGTATATGGTATACTATGTATAATTAGTAACCGATTTAACCATAATCTATTAAGCTAGGTAATTTCAAAGATAGGGTGCAAATAATAATTAAAATATAAAGGAGGAGCTAATGATTACAGGAACAGAAATTGATTTTGTTGTAAAAGATAGTGTAAAGGCCTTAGACTTATACAAGAAGATATTCGATGTTGAGGTAGTAGAGGTAACGGACTTTCCAGAAGGAACTAATGAAGCAGTCTTTAACTTATATGGGACAAGGTTCCATATGTTAGATGAGAACCCAGATTATGGCCTAAAGGCTCCTGATAAAGACCACCCAAACACAATATGGTTTAATATAGCAGTAGAAGATATTGAAAAAACTCATAAAAGTGCCCTTGATAATGGTTGTGTAGAGATTCAGTCTATCACAAGTATGATGGAGGGTGCGGTTAGTAATTCTATATTTGTAGATCCTTTCGGTTATATGTGGATGTTGCATCAAATTCATATGAATTTGAGTTTTGAAGAAAGAACTAAGATGTTTGAAGAAGAAATAAAATAGTTTAAAAGGTTAAATTTCAGAGAAAACACAAGAGCATTTTTAATGGGCTCTTAATTTTATAAGCATAAGTCATAATTATAAGAGATTATTTATTGACATTTATATGATTATCCCCCTGTAATATTTTTGGATAAATATTACAGGGGGAATTTTTTTATGGATTTTTTAATTTTAGCTCGATTTCATAATTCTACATCATTTGACACTACAAAAATAATTGTGATATCATTGTGTAGTTGTTTTGAAATGATAAAATTTTAATGGAGGCTAATTGGTATGGAAAAGTGGAATAATTTAAAAGGGTACCTTTTTGTTGGGATAGCAGGCTCACTATGGGGTATTGGTGGTTTTTTTGTAACTAAGATGAGTGAGAGTGGTGCATCTTCATTAATGACCGCATTTACAGGCCATTTATTAGCGTTTATACCTCTACTTCTCTTATTGATAGTTAAAAAAGGAGTAGCAGGACTTAAAATTTCTAAGAAAGGCTTATTATTTAGTATTTTATTAGGAGTTTTATGTAAAGGAATTTTTAAATTATGTTTAGATACAAGTATGACTATGGTTGGAGTAGCAACTACTACAATTCTTATGTATTTAGCGCCAGTTTGGACATCAATTATGGCAATGATTTTCTTCAAAGAAAAACTTCGTGGATATCAAAAATTTGCTCTTGTTTTAAATCTTGTTGGTTGTGTTCTAATGGTTACCGGTGGAAACTTTGCAGAATTTAATATATCTGGCCTTGGCTTATTCCTAGGACTAATGGCAGGTATCTTATATGCCCTTAGTACAATCCTTGGAAAACTTGGAACAAGTGGAGACGACCCCCTTGCAATGGCTTGCTATATGTTAATGTTTAGTTCTATCACAACTGCAATATTTGCAAGACCATGGGAACACTTAGACCTATTTACTAATAGACCATTTATGTTATGGGCTGTACTAGGTGGTGTACTTAGCGGTTCAGTTGCAAATCTATTCTTCCTTAATGGTTTAGCAACTGGAATAGACGCTTCTAAGGCAACAATAGTTACTTCTGTTGAAGTTGTTATAGCTACAGTTGCTGGAGTATTCTTATTAAATGAAAAAGTTAATCTAGTTGGATATATTGGTATTGTTGTAATGTTAAGTTCAATTGTTATAATGAATATCAATCTTAAAAAATCAAAAGAAGTTATTGAAGACC
>JAAYRG010000109.1 GCA_012518885.1 Clostridiales bacterium
CGAGCTATATTATCGTTCTTGCAAATGTTATAAAGTACTTCTGCTGCTTCATCCTCGTGTAGCATGTTCTCATCTTTATCCCAAACATAGAGATGTTCTTTACCTACTGAAAGAAGGACTGGTATGTCTTCTTCTCTTACTACATGACCCTTCCTAAAAACAGGCCCCTTTTCTTTATCCTTAATAATCCTTGTAATATCATGACATAACACATGTCCTACTGCATCTATCGTTCTAATTTGCTTCATAGGTTTGGGAGTATATTGCTTCTTGGTTAATCTTGGTGATAACTCCCATTCACCGCCTCTCTGAATAATTATAATTTAATAAATAAAAAAATACTGCCCCTTACAATGAAAAGGCAGTATTCAAAATAGGCACAGCAATAGTATATACTACTGCTATACCATAATTTGAATCTCCTTTTCAAACACGGAAGGCCAACGGGTTTCCCCCTTGACCCTTAAGCAAGTAACTCTTGCTTTGGCGCAATATCATAGAATATTCCTTAGATATTTTTGCTCGGAGCCATTTAATATTATATTGTAAACTTAATTAGTATTTAGTCAGTAAATTCATCATCAGTTGCTAATGCATTAGCATACTTGCGTGATAAATACTTGTTGGAAAACAGAAAGTCTACCCCTACATTATTAGTAAGTCTCTCTATATCACCATATTCTTCATTAGATGAAATAAGGTCACACGCTCTTTCTATTTGTGGTCTACTATAAAAGTAAGGATGTCTCTCAAAGTACTCTAAAGGTGTTGGAGATGGATAAGTTTTTGCATTAAATCTTACCATCTTAGCTATTGTAGCTACTATGTCCTTATCTTCAACCAAGGAAATAATCATAGAGTAGTTTTCACTCATATTGCTTGTTGAATAGTAATACTTATCCTTAACTCCCTGCCTATATGTGATATCTGAACAAGTTTCATCTTCTTTCATCTCTTCAAGAAGTTCATCTAAGTCTTCTATCTCAGCCTTAAGGTCCTGGTATTTAGTAACCTCTCCACCTGCAGACCTAAGCCTTATATACTCTGCAAGTTCCTGAGCCTTGGTAAGTTCTACTTCTTCTTCCTCTTCTTCTGCCTCTTGTTCAGGAACATCTATTCCTTCATAAGGGTCTTCTACATCTGGCAAGGATGCAAGAAAATCAGTTAGTTCAACTTTAGCTTCATCATCCTTTTTAGGACTAGTTGAATATTGTAGGTCCTTTTCGGTAACTTCCTCTAAGATTCCATCACCTTCTTCAACCTTGATAAAACCTGGTTTTCTTCTTCCAAATAACATATTAAATCTCCTATTCTTTTATTACCTTGGAAGGATTCCCCTCTTTTCCAAGTCGTCAGCTAAATCTCCTAGGTCAAACTTCTCTAAAGTAGCTCTTGTTGGTATACCAGTTTCTTTGTCCCATCCAAGCTCTTCATAGAACATATCAAGTGCAAGATTCATATCATCGCGGTCCATCTTAGTTGCACCTTCTTCAAATGCTTCAAAGTCTGCTTCACCATCAAAAATCCAATCAGGAATTGCATCATGAGTTAATCTTAGATTAGTTTCACCTAAATTATCATAGAAGGATATAGCTGTCATTCCACGTAATAAGTGTGAAATACGTTCAGAATCAAACTCAACATCAGCCTGAGTATAGTTCTTACCTGTTACAGCACTCATAAACTTAGCCTCAAGCTCTAAATCTCCAACGTAGTTTCTTTCTTTTGATGGAGACTGAGTCATAGGCCACATCCAGTTACAAAGTGTAGCACTATCGTGGAATTGCTTGCCATTAAATGCCCATTTTGCAAGTTTTGCCTTATTACGGTTCATTGGTGTAAATGCCTTCTTCTTGTCATAGCATCCTGGTCCAAAGAAGCCTTCCATTGTTGCCTTAGAAACTTCATATGGAGCACCTGAACCAGTAACATTAACTAAGTGATGAGTCATACAGTCACGGTTGTACATTAGGTTAAATAATAGTCCAACTTGACCAGTATCTTCATTAGCATGATGTTTTGGATAACCATTATAAGTTATATTCTGGTTATTAGGGTCTTCGCGGTCATAGAATTCTTTTCCTAAATTCCATCTCTTAACCATCTCATATGTACCAAGTCCTAGGCCAATTCCAAGCTCTCCTTCCTTGTAGGCAACTCGGCGAAGAATCTCAACAACCCAACGAGGATCTCCATTCTTTTCCCATTCCCAAGGAAGTGAGTCAACTTCTTCTTTTGGAATAACTTCATGAATTTTACCTGAAGTTACTAACCAGTTAAAGTCTCTATTAAGGTTAGAGTAGTTACACCATACCCCTAAGTCATCCATAGCACGTGCGTTAGCACCGTTTATTATTACGCTAGCGTCACCTTTATATTTGAAGTCTTTAATTCCATTAGTATAATATTTAGTACCATAAATTACTGGTACACAAGTGTTAGAAACATGAGTAGGAAGGTCATAATCTGCTAACGGGTCCATATCATATTGTGTATAGCAACGTATTGGACAAGATGAACATCCTCCTACTTTAATAGTATAGTTAAGGGAAACTTCACCAAAGTCAAATACTCCCTTATTACAACGATATGCAATCTTGTTCATGTCATAATGTGGTTGCTCTCCAGCATCAATAGGTCCACCTTCAGCCTTTAGCCATGCGCGTCCCGGAGCTCCTGACCAACGGTTCTTACCGCCTACCGCAGAATACTCAGCCCAGCTTTGTGGTACTGCAGGAACATTGTGATTGTTATTACCACCAATTAATTCAGTTAACATGTATTCGTTAAGTTCTTTTACCTTTAGAGGGTCAGCAATCTTAACAGAACCAGTTCCACGAACTGCAAAAGCCTTAAGGTTTTTACTACCCATAACAGCACCGATTCCACCACCACCTGAGTTACCTACAGAAGTATTAATTGTTGAATAGTTAACTAGGTTTTCACCAGCTGGACCTATAGAAGCTGTTTGATAGTCTCTTCCAAGTTCTTCTGTTAGAATTCTATTAGAATCAAAGGTTCCTTTACCCCAAATGTGGGAAGCATCCTCAATAGCAACTTCATCATCGTTAATTCTGATGTATACAGGCTTACTTGCTTTTCCACGTACTACAACAGCGTCATAACCTGCAAATTTAAAACGAGAACCTAAATGTCCTCCCATATGTGCGTCTACTATAGAATTACCTCTAGAAAATGGTGATAAAAATGAGAAGTTCATTCTACCTGAACAAGGAACACTTGAACCTGTAAGTGGTCCTACTGCAGCAACAATTTCTGCTGCTTCATCAAAAGGGTGAGTATTCAATGGCACATCTTCGTAAATTATACGATATCCAATACCCATACCACCAATATATTTTTGATACTTTTCTGAACTTTCTTTAGTAATTTCTCCTGTTGTCAAATCTATTCGAAGAATAGTACCTGCCCATCCGTATGTAGCCATATTTCATTATCCTCCTCTTTAAACAATATCCTGTGCAGCTGCTGTAACTGCATCCCATGGAACTATTTCTAGTGCACCACTTGGACATCCTTCGACACATGCACCACATGCAATACACTTACTAGACTTTTTAGTTTCTGGGTTAACAGTTGGCATATGCCAAGGACATGCTTCAACACATGCGCCGCATCCTACACATTTGGCTTCATCTACAACTCTTATTCCTCTATCATCAGTAACTATAGCCTGTACTGGACAAGCATTACCACACCATGGGTCTTCACACTGACGACATGTGTCTGGGAAGTAGGTAAAATCATTGTTATACATACCCTTATCACCATAAATATGTAGATTACGACTTAGTTTTAGTCTAGCTATGTGGGTTGATACAACTCCATCATTAACTAAGGTACAATTTAGTTCACACCTTTCACAACCAGTACACTTAGCTTCGTTAACAACCAAGAGACCTTGTGGCATAGCCCATGTTGTAACTAATCCCTTATCAATATCTTCTTGGGTACAGCCAAATAGAGAAAGCATGCTTCCTGCTACAGTTAAACCTACAAGGCTTTTACCAGATATTTTTAAAAATTGTCTTCTTGTCATTTGTCTATCTAGAAATCCTACTTTTTCTTTAATTTCATTAGACATTAATAATATCCTCCTAACTGATTTTGCTAACTAACGTACCAAATATTGTAAAATCCCACCAATAAATAGTTATTAACGAAATTTGCCCTGTACAATATTTATACAATTTTATTCTACCTAATACCGCCAAGTTAGTCAATCTTTTTGTTATTTTTTTAACACCCAGTTTGATTTTTATTGATTCACCAACTTTTATGGTGTATAATCTGACGTAGTAGTCTAAAAAATACTAAATTTTAATGAAAAGAGGTAGATTAAATGGGTAGAATAGGAGCATTCGAATTAATTCTTATCCTTCTTATAGCTTTAGTTATATTTGGTCCTAGCAAACTTCCACAGATAGGACGTTCATTTGGCGAAGCAATAAAAGAGTTTAGAAGAGGTTCAAAAGAAATAAGAGATGAGTTTGATGAACTAACCAAGGAAGACCCTGAGTCTAATAATAAAGCTTAAGGTGGTAAAATGGAAAACAAAATGAAGACAGGCACAATAGTAGACCACCTTGGTGAATTTAGAAAAAGACTTATTAAGGTGGCTGTAATAAACTTTGCTGTTGCAATATTTTGTTTTCAGTACATGGAAACTTTAATACAGTACTTATTGGCCCTAAATCCTGGATTTCAGTTGATTTACATAACTCCATCAGAGCTATTTACTGTATATATATTGCTAGCATTTGTTATAGCTTTAATATTATGTCTTCCTATAACTATTTATGAAATATGGGCCTTTATATCACAAGCACTTTATAAGAAAGAAAAGCCTTATGTCTTCTTAACCCTTGTCTTTGGACTTGGACTATTTCTATTAGGCGTATATTTTTGCTACCAAGTAGCCCTGCCTATGACATTAAGGTTTTTTACACAGTTTTCATTGTATGAAGTTACTGCAGCTATTTCTATAAAGAGTTTTGTATCTTTTTGTTTAACACTTTTAGTAGGCTTTGGTCTTTCCTTTGAACTTCCTGTAGTGATTTTTCTCTTATCAGGACTAGGAGTAATAAAACCTGAATACCTAAAGAAAGCCCATGGTGTATTAATATTAATCATCTTTATTATTGCAGCAATTGTAACACCACCAGATGTAATATCTCAAGTGATATTAGCTGTACCCATGGTTATTCTTTTAGAAATAAGCATACTAATAAGTCATTTTGTAGATAAGAAAAGAAAGAAAAAAGATAATCTTAAAGACAATACATAATATACGTTATAAAAGTAAAGAAATGGCCTGTATCACACGATACAGGCCATTTCTTTGCTTTTTATTATTATGTAGTTTATTGTAAAATACTTTCTTTTAGGAAGAAATATGCGTTATTAACTGCCTTTCCTACTGCTTTTGATGAAACAGTAGCACCTGAAATAGTATCAATATTAGTTACTTCTACTGCAACACCTACATCTCCATTACTGCTATCACCTTCTGATTCTGAAAGTAGTCCAGCTTCTTTAAGCTTTTCGACAGCCTTAGTTTCTGGTGTTGAAACTGTACCAGTAGCCTCAAGGTATTCATCTAATAATCCTGCTTCTTCCATATTAACAATTGCTATCTCCTGAGCTGTCATATCAGCCTTTGGAGTTTTTAGACCTTGTAAATTATCTTCACTAAGTGTAAGACCTGCAGCATAAAGTTTACGCATTGCATTAGCTTCAGGTGAATCATCTGATTGGTTCCATCTTTCTGGATTATATCTAGTGTCTACCTTTTGAGCACTAGACCCATCTGATATTCCTATACTTCCTGTAACAGGTGATGCAAGTTCTAAGTCTGCAATCTTTACAGGAGCATTAATATCTAGGAACTTAGTAGTAAAATCTTCTTCAGTAATCTTGCTACCTAGTCCGTCAGTTTCAGCTTGTGTTAATACTTCTACTGAAAGAATCTTATCAGCAGTCTCATCAAAGGTTACTAAAACTTCAATATCTACATCTGTATTAAAACCTTTGGCTGTTACAAGGACTGTATGGCCACCATCTTCTGTTTCATACAATTCCTTAACTTGGTATTCCTGTGCATTACTAGTGCCAATATCAACTGGTTTCCCACTGATTGCACCAAGTGTTTCTTTTGCCCTGTCTGCTACAATAACAATCGCAACAGCAAGAATACTCATAAATACTATAGAGAAAATTGCATTTTTTCTTTGAAATCTTCTGTTCATAGTTCCCTCTCCTACTGTGGTCTATTAGCCTGTTTTTTCGAATAAAAATTATTGTTATATTTTTATCGAATTACATCTAAATAAATGATATCAAATTCAAACAGATAAGTAAAGTTATTTTGTTAAAGTTAACTGATAATGTTTCCACTACATACAAATAAGCTCATATTTGCTGTAAACTCCTATTTGCTTGTAAGATTATTCATTGAATGTTATAATGTTTAAGATTAAGTTGTATTTATGGTTTTTATAGTTCCTACTATTTATTAAAATAAAAGGTGGTGTAATAGAGTAATTGTTTCTAGTAATAAGCTAGGACTCTTACTCATATAAGATGAATAAAGATTATATAATCCCTAACAATAAAATTATTTTAATTGGTGCAACAGGGCGTAATGGGGGAAAAACAACCCTTGCAAGAGCGATTATTAAGAAGTATAAAGACACTGTCCCAATAATTGGCTTTAAGCTAATAACCGTTAAAGATCATAGCCATATATGTCCAAGGGGCGGCATGGGATGTGGAATATGTGAAGGACTTAAGGGCAAGTATGATATAAGAGAAGAACTAGGTGAAGGTACGAAAGATACTATGTTACTTAAGGAAGCTGGAGCTAAGAAGGTTTACCTAATAAGGTCACTAAAGGATAGCTTAAAGGAGGCCTTAGCTGAGGCCCTAAGTTTAGTTCCTGAAGGAGCCCTAATAGTATGCGAATCTAATAGTGGTCGTTTAGTCCTAAAACCATCATGTTTTGTCATGATTACAAGCTCAACAGAAAAGAATATAAAGCCAACTGCCCAGGCAGTAATAGGCCAGGCTGACTTTATATTAAACCAGACCAAGGAAGAGTTTGATGACTTTTTACATAATAAATTACCTAATATTTTAAATTTATAGCTCCAAGACATAAGCCAAAAATAACCTGTAAACAAAACTATATTTGTCTACAGGTTATTTTCAGGTTTATAACAAGGTCTCAAGCACCTTAAGAACTCCATCATTGATGTTAGTATCTGTAAGGTGACTTGCTGCGGCCTTTACATCTTCTCTGGCATTAGCTACTGCATATGACTGTTTTGCCCTTTTAAACATTCCAAGATCATTATAATTGTCCCCAAAAACTATAGTTTCTTCTATACTAATTCCAAGGATTTTCTGGATTTTTGCGATTGCTTCACCTTTATCAACAGTTTTGTCCATAAAGTCTAGCCATCTACCTCCAGCAATATTACATCTTAGCTTATCTTCCCACCTAGGCATCATCTTCTTTGCTATATCGTCTATTCCACCTTTTCTATATGCTGATATCTTGATTATACCTAGATCAAGGTCTCTAATCCTATCTACTACAGCAACTTCATTCTTATAACCATTTATCAATAAGTCAAGAAAATCATCATCTGGGTTTTCAACATATAGCTTATCTTTTACTGAAACGGTAAGAAAACAATCCTCTAAACCTCTTATATCATCCATAAGTTGTAAGGCAAGTTCTTTATCCATATGGTGTTCATCAAGTTCAAAGTCTCTACATACTACATAGCCGCCGTTTTCAGCAACAAATATAACATCATCCTTAACATCCCTAAATAAGTTTCTCATACTTGGATACTGCCTTCCACTTGCAGCTACAAATGCTATTCCTTTTTTCTTTAATTCAATAATTACTTCATTCACCCTTGGATTTAATGTATGGTAACCATCTCTTACTAGGGTACCATCTAAATCTGTTGCCACTAATTTTATCATGCCAATATTCCTTTCATTCACTTTATCCTTCGTTAACTATATCACTTAAAAGTAAGTATATATTATAATCCTAAAGTTTCAAGTAAGTTTTTTAAGTTCATATATTTCTAACTAGTAGGAAATTATTTTCCATGATATACTATTACTAAATATAATTATGATACTCTAAACAATGATTTGCAGCTAGAAGATGTGTAAATGTAAACCACATTTTACAAGGAGGTATTATATGTATAAGATAGTAAATGACTTCCCCAATGAATTCTTTAATGTAGCAGAAGGCCCTATTGTTTCATTGTATCAGCCAACTCATAGACACAGTCCTGAGAGCAAACAGGACCCAATTCGCTTTAAAAATCTTATCAAAGAGATTGAAAAACCACTCTCATTAATTTGCCAGAAGAAAGAAAAACAATCAATTCTTGACTTGCTTACCCAAATTAGTAATGACACAAAGTTTTGGATATATAATAACGATGCAATTGCAGTATTTTATGCAAGGGGTGAGGCCATAATATATAGACTCAACAGGCCAACTAAAGAACTAGCAGTTGTATCTAACAATTTTCATATAAAACCGCTTATTAGTAACTTCCAGTCTGCAGATAGTTATCATGTTCTAGGGTTAAACAGAGAAGGCTTTACCTTGTTTGAGGGTAATATATATGGTATCAATGAAGTAACATTAGATGATGACATTCCTAATAACATTAAAGAAGTATTAGGTGATGAATTTACTTCATCTTATATAAGTGCTAGATATGGTGGGGCAAAAGGCCAAGGATATTATCATGGCTATGGAGAAAAATCTAAATTAATTAGTAGCGATACTGAAAGATTCTTTAGATTTATCGATAAGGTTGTTTGGGACAATTTCTCAAAGAAGTCAAAGCTACCACTTATTTTAGTTGCCTTACCAGAGTATCATAGTATATTTAGGAGAATAAGTGACAATCCATACCTACTAGAAGAAGGAATAAAAACAAATTATGACATCCTAACAATAGATACTCTTAAAGAAAAAATGTGGGAATTAATCGAGCCTATATATGATAAAAGAGCGGATGACTTAATCGAAGGCTTTGAAAATGCAAGAGCTAAGTCTCTTGGTTCAGACGACCTAGCTAGTGTTGCAAGGGCTGCTGTTAGTAATCAGGTTCATACCGCCCTTATAGAATCTGATAGGGTTATACCTGGGAAAATTGACCTGGGAACTGGAAATATTGAATGGGGCGAACTAGGCCATCCTGAATATGGCGACTTACTAAATGATATTGCCTTAATTGTAATGCAAAATGGCGGTAATGTAGTTATGCTTCCTAAAGACAAGATGCCTACAGGAAGCGGAATTGCAGCCACCTATAGGTTTTAGATAATATGTTTATGAAAATAAAAACGACTCAAAGAGTCGTTTTTATTTTAGGTTCTATAATAAATATTGGGGTGCACTGTATGAATTTCTAAGAAACTTAATACGATTCATACTTCACCCCAATTCTTTTTTATATTAAAATACACTTATAAATCACCTGCCACACTTTCGTATTAC
>JAAYRG010000110.1 GCA_012518885.1 Clostridiales bacterium
CAAACAATAAAAGGAGGGTATTTATGAAAAGAAACTTGTTTAAATTGTTTGTTATTTTTGCTTTAGTACTAACTATGTTGGTGGGGTGCGGTTCTGATTCTAAGGGTAAAGATACTGCTAAAGACCAAGGTGAATCAGGATCAGAGAAGGTAACTGATTCAGGAGAGACTACAGATACATCTGATAAAGGTGATGAATCATCTGATGAAAAGATTGTATTAAGTCTTTATTGGTGGGGAAATCAAACTAGAAATGATTTAACACAAAAGGCAATTGACTTCTATATGGATCAAAATCCTAACATCGTAATTAAACCAGAGTTTACTGATTGGTCAGGTTACTGGGATAAGCTTGCTGCTATGACAGCTGGTGGTAACATGCCTGACATAATTCAACAAGACTACAGATATCTAAAACAGTACCAAGAAAGTGGTCAAATCGCTGACTTAACTCAATTTATTGAAGACGGTACTATTGATACAACTAATATTCCAGATAGTATCATAGAAAGTGGTTCTATTGATGGAAAGGTTTATGCTATTAGTCTTGGAAGTAATGCTCCTATGATGATTTATGACAAGGGCGTAGTAGAACAAGCAGGTGTTACTATTCCTGAGCAAATGACTGTTAGTGAACTTTTTGAAATCGGTGAAGAGATTTACGCTAAGACAGGAGTTAAGACTTACTTTGATGGTGGAATGAACATGCTACCTATGGTTGCAAGAGGAAAAGGTTCATACCTATATAAAGAACTTGCTGAAGGTACTCTTGATACCGTGTTAGAGCACTTTAATAATGTAGATAGGTTCAATAAATCAGAAGCAACTATTACTCCAGAGTTATTAGCTGAAAAAGACCCAGATATAGTTGAAACTAAGCCAATTATTGATGGTTCTACTTGGAATGACTTCGCATTCTCAAACCAATATATAAGTGTTTCTGAAGTAGCAGGTCGTGAACTTGGTGCAATTATGTATCCAACAGTTGATAACCTTGTAGAACAACCAATGTACTTAAAGCCAAGTCAATTCTTCTCAGTTGCTGAAACATCTAAGCACAAAGAAGAAGCAGCTAAATTTATTAACTGGTTTACAAACAGTATTGAATGTAACGTAATACTTCTTGGTGAAAGAGGTATCCCAGTAAGTACAGTAGTAGCAGATGGAATTAAGCCTAAGGTATCTAAAGATTCAGCTTATGTGTTTGATTATATTGCTAAGGTATCAGAAGTAGCAACACCAATCGATCCATCCGAACCAATTGGAAGTGGAGAAATCGAAGCAATTCTTAAATCAACTGTTGAAGCTATCAGATACGGTGACTTAACACCTCAAGATGCTGCAAAAGAATTTGTAACTCAAGCTCAAAGCATATTAAACAAGTAAAAGCTATTTAAGCAACTAAGTAACACCCCGGCTTATATTATATAAGCCGGGATTCAAAATTAAGGATGTGGAGGTAATGGTATTGAGTAAAAAAGTAAAACCTCTGAAAAAACGAACTACACTTGCTAGAAAACTAAATACACCACAGGTAGCAGGATATGTGTTTATCTTACCTTTTATTATAGGTTTCTTAGTTTTTTTAGCTTTACCAATTCTTTTATCATTTGTTTTTTCATTTACTGATTATAATATACTACAATCCCCAGAATTTGCAGGTTTGAAAAACTATAAGAATATGTTTACTGCTGACCCTAAGTTCTGGAAGGTTTTTGGTGTAACGTTTTACTATGTTATATTTTCGGTTCCTCTAAGACTAATGATGGCATTAGCTGTAGCTATGCTACTCGTTAAGAATACTAAATTATCCCAGTTTTATCGTTCTGTACTATATCTACCTTCGATTATAGGCTCAAGTGTGGCTATAGCAATCTTATGGAAGAGATTGTTTGCTAGTGATGGTGTAATCAATGGAATATTAGGTTTCTTTGGACTTGATAGTCAAATACCATGGCTAGGTAGGTCAGATACAGCAATTTGGACATTAATTATTTTATCAGTATGGCAATTTGGTTCATCCATGTTGATTTTCTTATCTGGATTAAAGCAAATTCCAGTTGCCTTATATGAAGCAGCAAAAGTAGATGGCGCTACAGGAGTTCAGAACTTTTTTAAGATAACCTTACCTATGTTAACGCCTACTATTTTCTTTAACTTGATTAACCAACTAATTAATGGTTTCATGGCATTTACACAAAGTTATATCATTACTCAGGGTAAACCAAGAGATAGTACATTATTCTATACTGTTTACATGTACCAGAACTCCTTTACCTACAACAAGATGGGATACGGTTCTGCTATGGCATGGTTTATGATTATTATAGTTGGACTTATAACACTGTTTTTATTCAAGACTCAAAAATATTGGGTATATTATGAAGCAGAGGGTTGATATTATGAGATTAGGATTACGCAAGAAAAAGTTAATAGCAAGAGGAGTATATCATCTATTTACTTTATTATTTGCTCTAGTGATGATATATCCAGTAGTATGGATGATTATGGGGTCTTTCAAAAGTACATCTGAAATATTTCAGAATCCAGAGGCACTACTTCCAACTACCTTCTCTTTTATTAACTATAAAGTTGGTTGGCAGGGGTTTGCAGGATATACGTTTGGCTTATTCTTTAAAAACTCCTTTATTATAGCAGGGCTTTCAACCCTTGGGGCAGCTATATCATCTGCCTTAATAGGTTATGGTTTTGCTAGATGTGACTTTAAATTTAAAGGATTTTGGTTTGCCTGCATGCTTCTATCTATGATGCTTCCATTCCAAATGATTATGATTCCGCAGTACATATTATTTAATAAAATGGGGTGGGTAGGAAGTTATTTACCTATAATTGTACCCCAGTTCTTTGGACAAGGATTCTTTATATTCTTAAATGTACAGTTTATCAAGGGTATTCCGGTAGACCTTGATGAAGCTGCAAGAATCGATGGTTGTACTATTTATACTATTTTACCAAGAATTATTCTTCCTCTTATTAAGCCATCACTTGTTACAAGTGCAATTTTTTCCTTCATGTGGAGATGGGATGACTTCCTTTCACCATTAATTTACTTAAGTGATCCTTTAACATATCCGGTAAGTTATGCACTTAAAATGTTCTCAGACCCAACAGCTGGTTCTGACTGGGGAGCAATGTTTGCAATGGCTACCCTATCTTTATTACCTATATTTATAATATTCCTAACTATGCAAAAGTATTTAGTAGAAGGAATAGCGTCAACAGGTATTAAGGGATAACAATCTAGTTTGATTTATTTATGAAGGAGTAACATATGGATTTTCATGTAATGTCTTATGGTGCAAAGGGAGATGGAGTAACAGATGATGCTATCTACATTCAAAAAGCCATTGATGATTGTGAGAAATTTGGTGGTGGCAGGGTTGTATTAGATGGTGGAAGAACTTTTTATTCAAGTTCATTAATTTTAAAAGAAAATGTAGAACTTCATCTTGAACGAGGAGCACTACTTAAGGCATCAAGTGATTTAGATACTTATTTTAGGCCCAATATGGGACAAAAAGATGAAGGTGTTAACATTATTGGTACACCAGTTACACTAAAACCTTCATATGCCTTTATTTATGCAAAAGATGCAGACAACATAGCAATTAGTGGTCAAGGTATTATAGACGGGAATTGCTATGCCTTCGTAGAAAGAGTTGATAGGTATTATGTTACTAGTAACTTATATCCTAGACCAACTATGATATATTTCGAACATTGTAATCATATTAGTATTACTGATGTAACAATGCAAAATGCACCCTTTTGGACCCTTCATCCAGCAGGATGTGATGATGTATTAATATCAAAGATTAGAATTTTAAATCCTCTTGATGTAGCAAACTCTGATGGAATAGACCCAGATCACTGTTCTAATGTAAGGATTATAGGATGTCATATAACATGTGCAGATGATGCAATTTGCTTAAAGAGTTCCTCAGGGAATATGGAATATGGCCCTACAGAGAATATTGTTATAGCAGATTGTACACTAGTATCTACATCGGCTGCACTTAAAATTGGAACTGAAGGAACAGGAGATTTTAGAAATATTCTAGTACATAATTGTATTTTATCTAAATCTAACCGTGGCATTTCCATACAGATAAGGGATGGTGGAAATGTTAAAAATGCAATATTCTCCAATATAATAATCGAAACAAGAAGATTTGCTGATTGTTGGTGGGGATGTGCAGAGCCAATAGCTATTTCCACACACAACCGTGATGAGAATACTAACTCAGGTATAATTGAGAACATTACTTTTGAAAACATTATATGTGATTCAGAAAATGGAGTATTCTTATCAGGAAGTGAAGAAAATAAAATCCGTGACATACAAATGATAAATGTTCAGGTAAATCTGTCTACAAAGACTAAGTGGAAAAAGGGCTTATATGACTTAAGGCCAGGTCTTGGAAAAGGAATAGAAGAAACTAAAAGTGCTGGCTTTATGTTAAGAAATGTTGATGGGATCGTATTAAATGATTGTAAGGTAAACTTTCTTGATAATAATGAAAGTTTTGGCGATCCAATCGAAGAACAGGAGTGCAAGAATGTAGAAATAAGAAATTTTAAATATAGTGGAAAATAATTTTATGTGTATATACCCCTGTTTAATAAGAACTATATGTCCTTTTTAAGCAGGGGATTTATGTAACTATTAATATAGAGAATAACTAGCATAAATACTAAATAGTTTTAAATTAGATACAAAATTAAGGAGGGTATGGTATGGACAAGATTAAACTTGGAATTATTGGAATTGGTAATATGGGAAGTAACCATATTAAGAAAATACTTGATGGAAAGACAAAAAATGTAGAACTTGTGGCTGTAGCAGACCGTTCAGAAAGTAGAAGGAAGTGGGCTAGGGAAAACTTACCTGAATCAATTAAGGTTTTTGGTGAAGGAACTGACCTGATTGATAGTAAGGTTTGTGATGCGGTCCTAATTGCAACTCCTCATTATGAGCATCCAGAACTTAGCATCTATGCATTTGAAAGAAATATTCATGTCCTATGTGAAAAACCTGCAGGTGTTTATACTAAACAGGTTAGAAAAATGAATGAGGTGGCTAAAAAGTCAGACCTAGTATTTGCTATGATGTTTAATCAAAGAACTAATTCTGTTTATAGAAAGATGAAGGAGTTAGTTTCAAGTGGAGAGCTTGGAGAAATAAAAAGAGTAAATTGGATTATTACTGATTGGTACAGGACCCAGATATACTATGACTCAGGTGACTGGAGGGCAACATGGAACGGTGAAGGTGGGGGAGTTTTATTAAATCAATGTCCCCATCAAATGGACTTAATTACATGGATTTGTGGTATGCCAAATAAGGTAAGGGCCTTTTGTCATGAAGGAAAATGGCATGATATAGAAGTAGAAGATGATGTGACGGCCTATCTTGAATATCCTAATGGGGCTACAGGAGTGTTTGTAACTACAACAGGAGATGCTCCTGGGACTAATAGGTTTGAAATTACCCTTGAAAGAGGAAAGTTAGTATGTGAGGACTCTAAGCTAATCTTGTATAAGCTTGATGTTAACGAAAGAGAGTTCTGTAGGACTGCAAAAGGTGGCTTTGATAAGCCAAATTACGAAGTAATAGAAGTTGAGACTGATGGTAGTAATGAACAACATGTTGGAGTAATTAATGCCTTTGCAGACAAAATATTAGGACGTGGTGAACTAGTAGCTAAGGGTGAGGATGGAATTAATGGTCTGATGTTATCAAATGCAATGTATCTGTCTAGTTGGTTAGATATGACTATAGAAATACCCTTTGATGAAGACTTGTTCCTATATGAATTAAATAAAAGAAGGGCTACTTCTAAGACAAAGGTAGTAAAGGAAATTACTTTCGATACTGAAGGAACATATTAATCAATCTAAAAATAGATAGGGAGGAAGATTATTATGCAAAAAGCAGACGGAATGAATTATGCACCAAAGGGCAAGCCGGCACCTGTTGTAAAGGAAAATGAGTTTATATTTGCAGCAGTTGCCCTAGACCATGGTCATATATATGGCATGTGTAATGGGCTAACAGAAGCAGGTGCTACCCTAAAGTGGGTTTATGATAAAGATCCAGAAAAGGTTAAGAAGTTTAAGGAGGCCTTTCCTGGTGTAATGGTAGCTTCTAGTGAGGAGGAAGTATTACAAGATGAGGAAGTAAAACTAGTTGCTAGTGCAGCAGTGACTAGCGAAAGATGTGACCTTGGTATTAGAGTAATGAATGCTGGTAAAGACTATTTTACAGACAAGGCCCCTCTAACTACTCTAGACCAACTTGTTAGGGCTAAGGAAGCGGTTAAGAGAACAGGTAGGAAGTATATGGTATATTATAGCGAACGTATCCACGTTGAATCAGCAGTTTTTGCTGGCGAATTAGTTAAGAATGGCGCAATCGGTAGGGTAGTTCAGGTTATAGGAATGGGACCTCACAGGTTATCAGCATCAAGTCGTCCTGATTGGTTCTTCCAAAAAGAAAAGTATGGCGGAATTCTCTGTGACATAGGAAGCCATCAAATAGAGCAGTTCTTGTATTATACCGGAGCAAAAGATGCAACAGTTGTAAAAAGTCAAGTTGCAAATTATAACCACCTTGAATATCCAGAATTAGAGGACTTTGGTGATGCTATGCTTGTGGGTGACAATGGAGCTACCCAGTATTTTAGGGTAGACTGGTTTACACCAGATGGACTTAGCACCTGGGGTGATGGTAGGACCTTTATATTAGGAACAGAAGGCTACATAGAAATTCGTAAATATACTAATGTAGGATCAAAAGATGGCACTTCTGACCATGTATTCTTAGTAAATGGAGAAGATGAATATCATTATAATGTGGCAGGCCAGGTTGGTTATCCTTTCTTTGGAGAGTTAATATTAGATTGTATTAATAGAACAGAAAATGCTATGACACAAGAACATGCCTTTAAGGCTGCAGAACTTTGCGTTAAGGCTCAGATGCAAGCAAC
>JAAYRG010000111.1 GCA_012518885.1 Clostridiales bacterium
ACTAGAAGAGAATGAAACACTAGAAGAAAAACCATTAATAGTGGACAAGCTACAAGCTAGAGAACATGAAGTAGAAGAGAATGTACTCCTAGTAGAAGAAAAAGAAATGAACGAAGATTCTTTAATAGCAAAAGATATCGATGAAGAGGAAGAAGAGCTAGAAACAAAAGAAGTTGAACTTAAAGTGAACCAAATTGAAAAAGATGAACTCGGGAAGGACGAACTTGAAGAAGTTATACCTAAGGATACAGATGAAAATGTTAATGAAAGTATAAGCACCAAGAAGCCTACTAGAACATATGATGATTTGTTAGAGGATTTTTTTGCATCAAAAGATATTAAATACAAAGAAATATTCGGTGAGTATTTAAACGACAAGGGTAATAAGAGGCAAATACTTGAGGTACTACAAGAAATCAAGAATAATGATATAGCTTATAACAACCTTGTAATTACTACTAGTGATGAAAGTGATAAAGAAGACAATGTATCATTTGCTAAGGCTATACTTAAGGCAATGTATAAGTTAGAATATATCATGTATAGTAAGGTAGGTGTAATAGACGCTAAGGCATTTAACAAAATAGACTCAGCTAAGAAAAAAAGAGCCTTAAGAAACTGTTCTTTAATAATAGAAAGGGCAGACTTGCTTGATAATAATGCAATTGACGAAATAGAAAACTTAGTTATTAACAAGGACCAAGGGATCTTGTTTGTTTTTCAAGGAAACAAGAATGACATTGATAAGTTGTTTAAAGAGCATCCCCAACTTTACTTATATTTTCATGTTATGATAAGTCTGTAGTAATATAAAAGACTTCTAATGGAATTAAAAATGATTTGCATAATATAAAAAGAATGCTATAATACACTTTGTTTAGTTTGAATGGAAGGATTTTATACATGAATAATATTGTATTAATTGGAATGCCTGGTGTAGGAAAAAGCACAATAGGTGTTATTTTAGCAAAGGTTCTAGGCTATAAGTTTATAGACTCCGACTTGCTAATACAAGAACAAGAAAAATGTTTACTTAAAGATATTATAGAGAATAATGGATTAGAAGGTTTTATTGAAATAGAAAATCAGGTTAATTCAGAAATTGAAACTAATAAAACAGTAATTGCTACTGGTGGAAGTGTAATATATGGCAAAGAGGCTATGGAGCATCTTGGTAAGATTGGGACAATAGTCTACCTTGAACTAAGTCTAGATATACTAGAGAAGCGTCTAGGCGACATGAAACAAAGAGGGGTGGCTCTTAAGGAAGGACAAACTTTAGAAAGTTTATATCTAGAACGTTGCCCTTTATATGAAGAATATGCAGATATAATAATTAATTGTGATGAAAAGACTGTTGAAGAGGTTTTAGCTAGTATTATACACGCTATTACTCCATTTATAAACTAACCCTTTCATTGTATAATAGTTTGTGGTATAATGTACGGGGTACTTTTTTGATAAAGTAGAATAATTATTAAATTACTAGAATTTACATAAGAGAATTGAACATAGACAAAGAACTATAATAGACAGATAATAATTATAAAAAGCAGAAATAATCAGACAACTAGATGTGTAATTAGTTAAATTTGGATAGACTTAAGATAAGATAGACCTAAGATTATATATGACTAGAGAGAAGTAGAACACCGTAGAAGATTGTATTGATACACTGTAGATAAATAATAACAGGGTATTATGGTATTTTTTTAGAAGAATAGTTTGAATGATTTGAAAAATTAACTGAAAACTTAAGTAGAAAGACTAGGTCAATCAATAAGAGTATAACGAGGTGCGGAATGGACCAATATATTATTAAAGGTGGAAAACCTTTACAAGGTGAAGTAGTTATTAGTGGAGCTAAAAATGCTGCTCTTGGTATTTTAGCTGCGGCTATTATGACTGATGGTACAGTAGTGGTAGACAATTTACCATGTGTACGTGATATTAAGGTATTGTTACAAGCAATAGAGCAAATTGGAGCAAAAGTTGAAAGAGTAGATTGTAATACAGTAAAAATTAGTGGTAACTACATTGATTCTGTAGTTATTGATTATGAATTCATCAGAAAGATAAGAGCCTCCTATTATTTATTAGGAGCTTTACTAGGAAAGTACAAAAGAGCAAAGGTTGCCCTTCCAGGTGGATGTAATATTGGTAGTAGACCAATAGACCAACATATTAAGGGCTTTGAAGCTTTGGGTGCTTCTGTTAAAATAGAACATGGTATGATTGAGGCAAGTGCTGACAAACTAGTTGGAAGTCATATATATTTAGATGTAGTTAGTGTTGGAGCTACTATTAATATTATGCTTGCAGCATGTATGGCTGAGGGTACAACTATTTTGGAAAACACAGCAAAGGAACCACATGTAGTTGATGTGGCTAACTTCTTAAACAGTATGGGCGCCGATATTAAGGGTGCTGGAACAGATATAATTCGTATTAAGGGTGTAGAAAAGTTACATCCTACTGAGTATTCAATAATACCAGATCAAATTGAAGCTGGAACCTTTATGCTTGCAGCAGCAGCAACAAAGGGTGATGTTTTAATTAAGAATGTTATACCAAAGCATCTTGATGCGATAACAGCAAAGTTATTAGAGATGGGTGCAACAGTGGAAGAACTAGATGATGCAGTTAGGGTAAAGGGACCAGAAAAATTAGGTAGTACACATGTTAAGACCCTACCTTATCCAGGTTTTCCTACCGACATGCAACCACAAACAGCAGCAGCTTTAGCGGTCTCTTCTGGAACTAGTATTGTAACAGAGAGTATATTTGAAAATCGTTTCAAGTATGTAGATGAGCTATCAAGAATGGGAGCTTCAATAAAGGTTGAAGGTAATTCAGCTATCATTGATGGAGTAGACAACTTAACAGGAGCTATTGTTAGGGCTCCAGACCTAAGAGCAGGAGCTGCCCTTGTAATAGCAGGTTTAGTTGCCGAGGGTTATACCCAGATAGAGCAAGTAGAAAATATCGAAAGAGGCTATGAGAATTTTGAAAAGAAGCTACAAGGCCTAAATGCTGACATTGAAAAAATAAGCGGTGACGATGAGAAAGCTATTAAAAAATTCAAATTTAAGGTTGGTTAATTAAGGTAACTTATTAATAATCAAATAAAAACAAAATATCTCTTATTCAGAGTGATGGAGAGTAAAGGCTCTATGAAGTCACGGCAACCCCATATATGGAAGGTGCCAACCTGAGCGAGGATTCGAACAATAAGAGGATTGATACTTAAATATCGAGTCCGTCTTAGACGGACTTTTTTTAGATAACTAGGAAACCAAGTGAGTTTCATAAAAAGTTAAGGATACTCACAATTTTTACAAAGGAAGATGAAAGGATATATATGAGAAAGTTATTTACTTCGGAGTCTGTAACAGAAGGACATCCAGATAAAATATGTGACCAAGTATCAGATGCAATTCTAGATGCAATACTTGAACAAGACCCAATGAGCCGTGTAGCATGTGAAACTGCTATTACAACTGGCTTAGTATTAGTAATGGGTGAAATTACTACTAAGGCATATGTAGATATTCAAAAGGTAGTAAGAGAAACTATATGTAAAATCGGCTATGATAGATCCGAATATGGTTTTGATGGTAATACATGTGGGGTAATTGTTGCTATTGATGAACAGTCTCCAGATATTGCCATTGGTGTAGATAAGGCCCTTGAAGTTAAAGAAAAAGAATCAAGTGATGATGTTAATGGTGCAGGTGACCAAGGTATGATGTTTGGTTACGCAACAAACGAAACTGATGAATATATGCCATACCCAATTTATTTATCCCACAAATTAACTAAGGGTCTTGCTCAATTAAGGAAGGATGGAACATTACCATACCTAAGACCAGATGGTAAATCTCAGGTAACTATAGAATATAATGAAGCAGGAGACCCTGTTGCAATTGATACTGTAGTATTATCAACTCAACATGATCCTGATGTTACAAAAGAACAGTTAGAGGCTGATATAAAGGCTTATTTATTTGACAAGATTTTGCCTGAAGAATTACTAACAGAAAACACTAAATACTTCATTAATCCAACAGGAAGATTTGTTGTTGGTGGACCACATGGAGATAGTGGTTTAACTGGAAGGAAAATAATAGTTGATACCTACGGTGGTTACGCAAGACATGGTGGTGGGGCCTTCTCTGGTAAGGACTGTACAAAGGTAGACCGTTCTGCATCATATGCAGCACGTTATATTGCAAAGAATATTGTTGCAGCAGGTCTAGCAGATAAGTGTGAGATTCAACTTTCTTATGCAATTGGTGTAGCTAAACCAACATCAATTATGGTTGATACATTTAATACAGGTAAGTTAGATAATGAAAAGTTAATCAAGATAATTGATAAGCATTTTGACTTAACACCTACAGGTATAATCAAGATGTTAGACTTAAGAAGACCAATATATAAGCCAGTTGCAGCTTATGGACATTTTGGTAGAAACGAACTAGGCTTACCTTGGGAGAAACTAGATAAGGTAGATGCCCTAAAAGAATACTTATAAAATATATAAAACAATTTAATTAAAATGTGATAAACTTTCTAAATAATTTAGGATTATGATTGATATCTTAAATTTAGTATACTATTATAGGTTTACTTAATGAATATGGAAGGTTTGTCACATTTTTTTGTATGTGTTATTCTTATATAGATAGGGTTAGTCCCTCCTAGTTAGCTACTATGACAAGAGAATTTAGGTGATTATATGAAAATAAAAAGCAGAATAATTATAGCATTTTTAATTATAATGTTTCTCCCAGCTATCCTTTTTGGAATCTCTGGTATATCTATAATTAAGTATCAGAAGAATTCCATTCAAAAGGAGTATGGGTCCAATGTTGATATATATGACATTCTAGTTAACCCGCTACAAATACTCAACAAGTTTACAAGAGGCACCTATAATAATATTTCTACAATAGCTAATGAATCACCAAAAACCCTGGAAGATATTGGTTTTATTGAAAAACTTAACAGGGAAGTATCTATGAGGTTTTCTTTCATTATACTTAGGAAGGATAATGAGATTATCTATAATGGAAGTTCAGACAAGGCTAATATAGAAAAATATCTGCCTGAATTTGGAGATTTTACTACAGATGTTGAAGGCGGTTTTTATATAGATACTAACAACCCATTTTTACTCAAACAAAAAGACTTTTATTTTGAAGATGGGTCTCTTGGTAGTATATTTATAATAACTGATGTAAGAAACATTATTCCGCAAATTAGACATTCCTTAATACAACTACTAGTAACTTATATTATGGTAACAATGCTAACAGCTATAGTAGTTGTATATTGGTTGTACTTTAGTATTCTAAAGCCACTTAATACCTTAAAGATTGCTACAAGTGAAATAAGTAAGGGCAATTTAAACTACTCTATAGAAGGTGAACCTAGGGATGAGATTGGACAACTTTGTATTGACTTTGATGCAATGAGAATAAGGATAAAAGACTTACTTGAGACCCAGTTAGAGAATGAAAAGAATACCAAGGAGCTAGTTAGTAATATATCCCACGATTTAAAAACACCTATTACGGCTATTATTGGTTATTCAGAAGGAATTATCGATGGAGTCGCAGACACTCCAAAAAAGCAAGAAAAGTATGTTAAGACCATATATAAAAAGGCTATAAACATGTCTGTTTTAATAGATGAACTAAGGTTATACTCTCAAATTGAAAATAACAATATAAATTACAGGTTTACTAGTCTTAATATTGATAACTTCTTTAGTGATTGCATAGAAGAGCTTAGTTTAGATTTAGAGATTAAGAAAATTAAAATTACATATGACAATGAGTTAGACAAGAATACGAATATTCTTGCAGATGCTGAGCAATTGAAGAAGGTTATTAATAATATTATGGTAAATTCTGTAAAGTATATTGGTGCAAAAGAGGGACTAATACACATTAATATTAGGGATAAAGAAGAATTTGTTGAAGTAGGCATTTCAGATAATGGTGTGGGTATAGCAAAAGAGGACCTACCCTATATTTTCGATAGATTCTACAGAACAGACCAATCTAGAAATTCCTCTCAAGGGGGGACAGGACTTGGGCTTTCAATTGCTAAGAAGATTGTAGAAGACCATAAGGGTGAAATATTTGCAAAGAGTCAAGTAGGAAGTGGAACAACTATATATATTAGACTTAGAAAGTATGAGGTGTACGATGAGTAAGAGAATATTAATTATTGAAGATGAGATTGAAATAGCCGAATTAGAAAGAGATTATCTAGAAATAGATGGTTTTGAAGTTGAGATTGAAACTGATGGGAGTAAGGGCCTAAAAAAAGGATTAGAGGATAATTTTGATTTAATTATTTTAGACCTTATGCTTCCTAGTGTAAATGGTTTTGAAATCTGTAAAAGTCTAAGAGAAGAAACTGACATACCAATAATTATGGTTTCTGCTAGAAGAGATGATATAGATAAAATAAGAGGCTTAGGATTAGGTGCTGATGACTATATGACAAAGCCCTTTAGTCCAAGTGAATTAGTAGCGAGAGTTAAGGCCCATTTAAACAGGTATGAAAGATTAATTGGATCTGGAAAAAAAGAGAATGATATCATAGAAGTAAGAGGTATAAGAATAGACAGGACAGCCCGTAGGGTGTTTATTGATGGCCAGGAGAAGAGTTTTACTACCAAGGAATTTGACTTACTTACATTTTTAGCAGAAAATCCAAACCGTGTGTTTACAAAGGAGGAATTATTTACAGAAATTTGGGATATGGAATCTATAGGGGATATAGCAACAGTAACAGTACATATTAAAAAAATACGTGAAAAGATTGAAAAAGACACGTCTAATCCTCAGTATATTGAAACAATTTGGGGTGTAGGATATAGGTTTAAAAATTAGGAAAAGTATGGTACAATCATAAAATAAAAACTATGGAGGATAAAGATATGGGAAAGAATCATTTGCTTAGAAAACTAGCTATTGTCTTAGTTGCAATGATTTTAGCAACTACTATGGTGGCTTGTGGGAAAAGTGACAAAGATGATAAAGAGACACTTGCTAGTGAAGAAACAGGAAGTGAAACTAAAGAAACACAGGAAGAGACAAGTAAAGAGACAGAAGAAGATGCAACAGAGGAAACAAGCACTGAAGAAGAAGGAGATAAGCTTACTATTAATATTGCTTCTTTAAAGGGGCCTACTTCAATGGGACTTGTAAAGGTTATGGAAGATAGTGATAATGGACAAGCAATGTATGACTACGAATTTAGTATTGTAGGAACAGCTGATGAGATATCACCAGGTATTGTAAGTGGAGACTTTGATATTGCTGCCGTTCCAGCGAATCTTGCATCTGTTCTATTTAACAAGTCAAACGGCGGAGTTGTTGTTGCAGGAATTAACACTCTTGGAGTTCTTTATATTGTTGAAACAGGAGAGCAAATAAGTAGCGTAGAAGACCTACGTGGTAAGACAATTTATTCAACTGGTAAAGGGACTACACCTGAATATACATTAAACTATCTTTTAACTGCTAGTGGAATTGACCCAGAAACAGACCTTACTATTGAATACAAATCAGAAGCAACAGAAGTAGCAGCATTACTAAGTGAATCAGATGATGCAATTGCTATGCTTCCTCAGCCTTATGTAACTACAGTAATGATGAATAATGAAAAGGTAAGGGTTGCACTTGATGTTGCTAAGGAATGGGAAAAGGTAGATGAAAGCGGCAGCGCTGTTACAACAGGTGTCGTAATTGTTAATAAAAAGTTCTTTGATGATAATCCTGAGGTTGTAGACAACTTCTTAGAAGAATATAGCCAGTCAGTTTCATATGTTAATTCTAATGTTGATGAAGCTGCTAACCTAATAGAGAAGTTTGATATCTTTAAGGCAGCAGTTGCAAAGAAGGCTATACCAGAATGTAATATAGTATTAATTACTGGTGATGAGATGAAGGCTAAGTTAGAAGGTTACTTAAGTGTTCTACATGAACAAAATCCAAATGCTGTAGGTGGACAATTACCAACAGATGATTTCTACTATACTAAGTAAACTTAGAAGGTGGATTATGAATAGGCAAGCAAGGACAAAGGAAAACTTATATAAGGTGTTTGCCATACTATTTTGGTTAGTAATATGGCAGGTTATAGCCATGATTATAGATAGGGAGATGCTTTTAGCATCTCCTATCGCTGTTATTAAAGCCCTCGCTAATTTACTAACTACAAGTGTTTTTTGGCAATCATTAGCGAGCTCTTTTAGAAAAATAGTATTAGGCTTTTTAACTGGAACCTTGTTTGGGGTATTTATTGCAGTTATATCATATAGGTTTTTGTTATTGAGAGAATTATTTGAACCCTTAATAAAAGTTATTAAATCTACTCCTGTAGCTTCCTTTATTATAATTGCATTAATTTGGGTTGGGTCAGCTAATCTTTCTGTCCTAATTTCCTTTCTAATGGTTGTACCTGTTATTTATACTAATACCCTTAGGGGATTATGTGAGATAGATACTAAACTACTTGAAATGTCACATGTATTTAGGGTTAGCTGGCTTAAGAGGGCTCGTTATATATACATACCAGAGGTAATGCCATACTTTATATCTGCGGTGAGTGTAGGGCTAGGATTTTGCTGGAAGTCAGGAGTTGCAGCCGAAGTAATTGGCTTACCAAAGAATTCTATAGGAGAAGCCCTGTATGAGGCAAAGATATATTTAATGACAAAGGAATTATTTGCTTGGACTATAGTTATTATCCTTATAAGTGTTTTATTTGAAAGAATCATTATGGCACTTCTTAAATGGATTCAAAAACAGCTGCTTTTATAGAGAGGATATTATATATGAGTATAGTGCTAAAAAATATATCAAAAAGTTATGGAAGTATACAGGTTTTTAATGACTTTAACTTAGAAATTACAAAGAATCAAATAACCTGTATTTTAGGGGCATCAGGAGTAGGTAAGACAACCTTACTTAATATTTTACTTGGCCTAGTAGAGGTGGATTCTGGACAAGTCTTAGGCTTGGAAGGCAAAAAGATTGTAGCTGTTTTTCAAGAAGACAGATTAGTTGAAAGTCTAAGTAGTATTAAGAATGTACAACTTGCCTGTAATAATAAGGTAACCAGGACAAAGTTAATTGATGAGTTCAATAAAGTGGGACTTGGAGGCTTTGAAGACAGGCCTGTTTCCGAACTTAGTGGTGGAATGAAAAGAAGGGTAGCCATCCTAAGGGCTGTCCTTTCTGAGTCAGATGTTATTGTTATGGATGAACCCTTTAAGGGCCTAGATGTAGAATTAAAAAGCAAGATAATTGAATATGTTAAGGACAAGACAAGAAATAAAACTGTGATTATAGTAACCCATAGTTTGGCAGAAGTAAAAGAATTAGAGGCAAATAAGGTAGACTTAACCTTTACGAAAAATAATCATAGTGTTATAATGAATGAATATTAGAAAGGTGTAAGTTTAGGAGGAAGCAATGCATATTACTATTACCGGAAACTTAGGAAGTGGAAAGTCAACCATAGCTAAATATATAAGGGATGAATATGGTTTTGAAATATATTCAACTGGTACAATACAGAGAAAGTTAGCAAAAGAGTTAGGGAAAACTACTCTAGAAATGAATGAATTAATGTGTAGTGACCCTAAGTATGATAATATGATAGATGATGCTACAACAAGAACTGCTAGGGAGAATATTGATAAAGATATTATCTTCGATTCAAGACTAGCTTGGAACTTTGTTGAAAAGTCTTTCAAGGTTTTTGTATCTGTAAGCTTAAACGAAGCAGCAAAGAGAGTTTATAATGATACGAATAGAGGGGTTGTTGAGGAGTATTCTTCCCTGCATGAAGCTAAAGATAAGTTAAAGCAAAGAGCTAAAACAGAAAATGTACGATTCAAAGATATGTATAACCTAGAATGCTTTGATTTTAATAATTATAACCTAGTAATTGATAGTACTTATAATAAACCTGAAGAAATAGCAAGGGTTGTAATAGAAGAAGCAAAGAAGTTCTATACTATGGTAGAAGAGGTTGGATTCGAAGAGACCAACAAGGGTTGGAATACAATTTTAGTATCGCCAAAAAGATTACTTCATTTTGATATTGAAGAAAATGATAAGGTACGTTTACAAGAATTAGTAACAGAAATAAAGGAAACAGGGAAAGTTTCTGGCAAGAATATTTTGGTTAAAAATGTAGATGATGAATACCATATTGTTGAAGGAAGAGATGAGGTTATAGCATCATATCTAGCAGATATGCCATTTGTAGAAATAATATTAACGGCTTGACAAATACTAAAGACTAGCATAAAATCAAGTTAACAAGCGTTGATGAGGACTAGTATATCATTGATATTATTACAGAGAGGAAACAGTTGGTGGAATGTTTCTATAATAGGTGATAGAACCTACCTCGGAGCACTATATGAAAATATAGCGTAGGCCGGCGTTAACGGCATAAAGTGAACTGTAAGTATTTGAGGCTAAATCCTTGGGATTTTAAAGGATTATATATATAACTAGTTACAGTTAATAAGGGTGGTACCGCCGAAGTCTTTTGGTCCCTTGTGGATAAAAGGCTTTTTTTGTGTATTAAAATACTATATTAAAGGAGAAAGATATGGCTAAGAACAAAAAATTAGTTGAAGAAATAACATCTATGGAAGAGGATTTTGCTCAGTGGTATACAGATGTTGTAAAAAAAGCAGAACTTGTTTCTTACTCAAGCGTTAAAGGATGTATGATTATCCGTCCTTATGGTTATGCAATATGGGAGAATATCCAAAAGGAAATGGATTCACGCTTTAAGGAAACTGGTGTAGAGAACGTATATATGCCAATGTTTATTCCAGAAAGCTTATTACAAAAGGAAAAAGACCATGTAGAAGGGTTTGCTCCTGAGGTAGCATGGGTTACCCATGGAGGCCAAGAAAAATTACAGGAGAGACTTTGTGTAAGACCAACATCAGAAACCTTATTCTGTGATCATTATTCAGAAGTTATCCAATCATACAGAGACCTACCAAAATTATATAATCAATGGTGTTCAGTAGTTAGATGGGAAAAGACTACTAGACCATTCCTGCGTTCTACTGAGTTCTTATGGCAAGAAGGCCATACAGCTCATGCAACTGCAGAAGAGGCCGAAGAACGTACAATACAAATGTTAAATGTATATGCAGATTTTTGTGAGAAAGTTCTTGCTATTCCTATGATAAAGGGACAAAAGACTGAGAAAGAAAAATTTGCAGGAGCCCACCAAACATATACAATTGAAGCCCTAATGCATGATGGTAAGGCCTTACAATCAGGTACAAGCCATAACTTTGGTGATGGATTTGCAAGAGCATTCGATATCCAATACACAGACAAAAATAATAACCTTCAATATGTACACCAAACATCTTGGGGAGTATCAACTCGTATAATAGGTGCAATTATAATGGTTCATGGAGATAATAGTGGACTAGTATTACCACCACGTATAGCTCCAACTCAAGTAATGATTATTCCTATTGCACAACATAAGGAAGGGGTACTTGATAAGGCTTATGAACTAAAAGATACCCTAAAGAGCTTTAGAGTTAAAGTTGATGACTCAGACAAGAGCCCAGGTTGGAAGTTTAGTGAACAAGAAATGCGTGGAATTCCAATCCGTATTGAAATCGGACCAAGAGATATTGAAGCAAACCAAGCAATAATTGCAAGACGTGATACAGGAGAAAAAATTACTGTTTCTCTTGACAATATTGAAGAAGAAGTAAACAATATACTAGAGAAAATGCAAGTAGACATGCTAGAGAAAGCAAGAAATCATAGAGATGCAAACACTAGCACAGTAACTAGCTATGATGAGTTTAAGGATGTAATCGAGAACAAGCAAGGTTTTGTAAAGGCTATGTGGTGTGGAGACTTAGCTTGTGAAGAAAAGATAAAAGAGGATACAGGTGCTACATCAAGATGTATTCCATTCGAACAAGAGCAAATAGCAGATACATGTGTATGTTGCGGTAAGGAAGCAAAACACATGGTATACTGGGGTAAGGCATACTAATATCATAAAGTTAATTTAAAATATTAATTAGTCCTACCCTATTGAGTAGTAAATAAGGAGGAAGTATGAAGATTCAATTACCAAACGATGTGAATGATATCATCAATCTTTTGGCTAGCCATGGGTATGAGGCCTTTGCTGTTGGAGGATGTATTAGAGATTCAATATTAGGTCTTAAACCAGAAGATTGGGATATCACTACTTCCGCCAAACCTAATGAAGTAAAAAAAGTTTTTCGAAGAACAGTAGACACAGGAATTGAACACGGAACTGTAACAGTTTTAATTGGTAACAACAGTTATGAAGTAACCACTTATAGAATAGATGGTGAATATGTAGATAATAGACATCCAACATCTGTAGAATTCACGTCCGACTTGGCTAATGATTTAATGCGAAGAGATTTTACAATAAATGCAATGGCCTATAACGAGCATGATGGATTAGTAGACTTGTTTGGAGGGATTAAAGACTTAGAAAAAGGCATCATAAGGTGTGTTGGTAATCCAATCCATCGTTTTGAAGAAGATGCCTTAAGAATACTTAGGGCCTTCCGTTTTTCAGCCCAACTTAACTTTAACATTGAAGAAGAAACATATCAGGCTGCATGTAATAAGAAAGAAAATCTTAAAAACATAAGTGCTGAGAGAATTCGAACAGAATTAAACAAGTTAATAATTAGTCATCATCCTGAAAGGTTAATAGACTTATACGATGCTGGTATTACTAAGATAATACTAAGAGAATTTGATACCTTGATGGAGACTAGGCATCCTATATTAGATGAATCTTTAGGTACTTATACAATAAGGACCTTGCAAGCCCTAGATAAGCTAATAGAAGACAACAAAGAAATAGTTCTAAGCAAAAAATTAAACCTAAGTACAAGGTGGACTCTAGTCCTTCATCAACTAAAAACAAAAGAAGCTAATTCACAAGATAATAGAAGTAAGAACCCTGCTAAGGGTGTACTAAGAAAGCTAAAATTTGATAATGAAACTATAGATAAAACATGCCGCCTTATTAATTGGATAGATATTTCTTTTACCTTAAGTGATTATGGTATGAGAAAGGCCATCAACCAAATTGGTAAGGACCTAATAGAAGCCCTATTCATTGTTAAGTTAGCAAGAATAAAGGCCTTCCCAGCTTATGTTAATATAGAGAGTCAAGCTGATTTATTAAGGGCATGGGATATATATAAATCCATAGTAGGCCGTGGAGACTGTACAGACTTAAGTATGTTAGACATAAACGGAAAAGACTTAATAGCCTTAGGTTATAAACCAGGCAAGTCTCTAGGCAACACCCTAGATTACCTTTTAGACCAAGTCTTAGAAGATCCAAGTTTAAATCATAAAAATATTCTAGAGGAGCTAGCTAGAAAATACCTAAGGTAGACGATAAACACAAATACAAGGGGTATGGACATATAAGTCCATACCCCTTGTATTGTAAGACAAGTACCCTTCCCCTCCTACTTTATCTTCTTTATACCCTTTATATTTTGGAAAATTGAAACTATTTAGTCATGATTTTGGTAAGGAAGTCATAGGATTTATAGAGACACCTTTGTTTCAACTACAAATTGGATTAGGGGGCTTTCCTATGGAAACAAAATTTCAAGACGTTTTCAAACAATATAATTTCAAAATTTATAATACTTATCGTACCAGGGGGGCACATATAATTGAAACAAATGAAGGGTCCAAGCTATTTAAGCGATTAGAGTGTTCCGTAAACAACGTAGAGTTTGAGGATAAAATACAACAATTGCTAATTAAAAGGTCTCATCCTTATATTGACCTATATGTTCGAAATTCTAACAATGAGATAATAACCACTGATTCTTTGGGCAATAAATACGTGATTAAAAACTGGCCTGGTGGTACTGAGTGTGATTTAAAGAAAAAAGAAGATGTTATAAGTGGTATAACTAATCTTTCTTCAATACATAAACTTCTTCGTAGTGTCCCCCTTAAGGAGGTAAAATCTTCGAACATAGAAGGAAATCTCAATACCATATTTGATAAGAGAATAAGAGAATTAAGAAGTGTAAGAAGTTATATTAGGAGAAAACGTAAAAAAAATGAGTTTGAACTATGCTTTTTAGAGTCTTATGATCACTTGTACAATCAGGCTATTGCGGCTAGTAAACTTCTAAAAGAATCAGAATACGAAACTTTATTAGAAAACTCTATCTCTAATGGTCACGTGTGTCATGGCAACTATACCTATCATAACCTAACATTTCTAGATAAAAAGCAAAAGCAAAACTACTATGAATTGGTTTATAAGCAAAAAAGAAAAGTTGGCGGATATGAAAAAAATATCTCAAATAACAAACAAGTTTTTACTAGTAACTTTGATAGGGCACTAGTAGGTGTTCAAATCAATGACTTGTATCACTTTATTAGAAAGACTATGGAAAAGAACAATTGGAATATTGACCTTGGAAACAAGATGATTGAAAGTTATAATGATAATTGTCCGATATCAAAAGGAGAGGCTAGACTTTTATATATATTATTGCTTTTCCCAGAGAAGTTTTGGAAGATAAGTAATTACTATTATAATGGTAAAAAGACATGGGTACCAAGACGGACAATTGAAAAATTAGAGGATGTTAATAGCCAAATAAGAAATAAGGACTTATTCTTAGACCAACTAATAGATAAAATAAATAATGCATGATTTTATATTATTGTACATAAAATAGACTAAGGAATTTTGAGTGGAGGAATTATGCAAAAAGCAAAACCTATTGTTTGTTTTCTCTTATTAATAGGATTTTCTTTATTATTAGTAGGCTGTAATACTAAAGATTCTAAGCCAGAAAAGGTTAAGGAAATAGAATTTACAGTGGTTGAAGATGCAGATGTACCTGAAAAATTAATGGAAATTATTAATGAAAGAAAAAGTAAACCATTTAAGATAACCTATACAGATGAAGATAAAGAATATCTCTATATTATTGTAGGCTATGGTGAACAACCAACAGGAGGTTACAGTATATCAATTGATGAACTCTATTTAGCTGACAATGTTATTTATTTAGATACAAACTTAATTGGACCTTCCCAAGAGGAATTTGTTTCAAATGCTGTTACATATCCCTATGTTGTGATCAAAACTGAGTATATGGATAAAAGAGTTTTATTTGATTAATAATTAGAGCAACTATGATTTATTTATAAACATAGTTGCTTTTTTATTTGTAAAAATTTAAACTATGGTAATCTTCAACAAAGCAAAGCGCCAAAGGACAATCCTTTATGTGCAAAACACCAAGCATACTTGTGTTTATTTGTTTGTTATTTTCCAAATAGAATAAGAATA
>JAAYRG010000112.1 GCA_012518885.1 Clostridiales bacterium
GAAGAACAGACCAGATGTTATAATTTATATTGGGTAAACCTTGAAAAGAAGCTAACTAATTCACGAATCTCCGAATTTGTTAGAGATTATTTGACTATGAAAACTGGCTATGTATCAAACAAAAATAAGGTTTATACAACATTTAAAAAATATTACATAGACAATAATTACTCAAGTGAAGAAATACTAATCGATTTGGTAAGGTAAGCCAAGTACTATCATTGGTTTATTAATATCAACAATGATGATAAAGATATTAATGAAAAGTTATGGCAGATTGATTTTCTAAAGTCGACGGTAGTATATCCATATTTATTAGACTTATTTGATGATTATTATGAAAAAGGTTCTATCAGCAGAGAAGAATTAATAAATACCTTGACAATAATTATTTCATATCTTTTTAGAAGAGCTATATGTAATATACCAACTAATGTATTAAATAAAATATTTGCCTCAATGACCAAAAATGTAAGAAAGCTTAAGGAAATGGGAATGGCCCATGTAGATGCTATCATAGATTATTTAATGAGTAAAGATGGTAGTTCTATATTTCCTAGAGATGAGCAATTTAAAAGAAGTTTTACAGAAACAGATATATATAACAGAGGTAATAAATTGGCGTTATTTACCTTATATAGTATAGAAAAGTTCTCACATAAAGAAGTAGTAGATTATAATGAATTAACTATTGAACATATAATGCCTCAAACTTTAACTCCTAAATGGAAAATCGATTTGGGTAAGGATAGCGATGAAACGTTTAAAATATATAAAGATACAATAGGTAATCTTACGCTAACAAAGTACAATCCTGAACTATCGAATAGTAGCTTCGATGACAAGAAGGTAATTTATAATGACTCAAATATAAAGATTACTAGAGGTGTTTCTAGTTATGATAAATGGGATAGAGATACTATAGTAAATAGAGCAAATGACTTATTTAACATCGCCCAAAACATATGGGAATTGCCCGTTGATAACTATATTGATCTCGATGAGACCAACTTGGTACCAGGAGTAGAATATTCCATTAATGATGATATTGATGTAACTGGTTATAAGCCAACAGCTCTACTTATAGATAATGACAAAAAGCAAGTTTCTTCATGGAGAGAAATGCTGATTGTAACTTGTCGATTCTTAATTGATATAGACAAAGAACTTTTTCACTCCTTAGTAACCCACAATAATTTCAAAAGAATTCTTTCAAATGAAAGTAATGGTCTGAGAAATCCTTGCCAGTTAAGCCATAATTTATATCTTGAAACAAATCTTAATGCAAAAGATATAATAAATTATATTAAACTATTTACAATGGAGTATGACATGCATGACTTTTTTGAGTTTACAATACGTTATTAGTATGTTGGTAATGAAATAGCCTTAAAATAAAGTGTAATGCTATTATAAGTGTTATATGATATACGTGTATAAATATAAAATATAGTGAAGTTAAATATTTGGTGTATTTATGTTATAATGATAGTAATTCTATCTATAGTATTTGTTTAAAAGAATTATATACAAGTAAATTCTTGCTAGGTATTTTATGTATTATAAACACCAATATGTTTGAAAAATAACTGTTAGAAATAAAATAAAGATCACTGAACACTATAACAGGTGTAAAATAATGGGAATTTTGCGCCGATACCTTATTTTACTAGTGTTGAAGCTATTTTATTATTGAAATAATAAAGAGAAATACTAATTCTGACTTTTGCGCCGCAAAGTGGTGATTTAGTTATTGCAAACAGTGGATTACAGAAGGCAGGGTTAGAAAAGATAAGCCCCCGTAAGGGGACGGAAACGAATTATAATAAATGCCGTTGTTAGTTTTGTAGTTGGTTAGAAAAGATAAGCCCCCGTAAGGGGACGGAAACATAATGATTCGTATATTTTTTGGCGATTCCAATGTAAAGTTAGAAAAGATAAGCCCCCGTAAGGGGACGGAAACTTTTATTTTGATTAAAGTATACATTTTTCATTTGTTAGAAAAGATAAGCCCCCGTAAGGGGACGGAAACGTA